>JANWLJ010000203.1 GCA_025450955.1 Polyangium sp. (in: bacteria)
ACCGCGATAGGCGCGCGCGGCTCGACCGAGCAGCTCGCCGAGCTCGCCTTCGCCGGCCAGCGCGCGCAGCTCGCCTTCGAGCGGCGGCTCGGCCCGACCGAGATGCCGGCCGATCGAGGCGACGCCGATCACCGCGCCGGTGATCGCGCCCGCCAAGAGCGCCGCCGGCCCCGCCGGCAAAAACCCGAGCGCGTCGGTGCGAACGAAGGCGCGCGCCACCAGCGCCGCGGCCGCCGCCCCGAGCGCGCCGACTCCAGCTGCGAGCAGCCGCCGGCCGGCGCTCACCGACTCTTCACCTTGGCCGAGCCCGCGGCCGAGGGTGCCGCCGATCGCCAGCGCGCCGCCGACCGCGCCGACCACGCCGCCGAGCCGCGCCGCCGCGCCCGCTCCGCAGGCCCAGACGAGCGCCCAGGCCGCCGAGCCCCACGAGGCCGGAATCGCCACCGCCACCCCGACAGCGAGCGCGGTGGTGAGCGCCGCCCATGGACCGGGCACGAACAGCCCGACCAGCCCGGTGGCCCCGCAAGCCAGCGCGGCGCGCGCTACCGCTTGATGCAACACTTCGTGATCTTTGACGATGACGGCCATGCTTGATCAAAACGCGCGACCGTGCGATTCGATCTCCTTTCATGCGCCTGGCTGGAGAACATAGCCGCCCGCTACTTTTGGACGGCGCGATGGGCACCGAGCTCATCGCCCGCGGGCTCAGGGTGCGCGAGGAGTGTCCCGAGGCGTGGAACCTCGAACGTCCCGACGAGGTGCGCGCGATCCACGCCGCCTACGTCGCCGCGGGCGCCGAGGTGATCCAGACCAACAGCTTCGGCGGCACCCGCCCGCGGCTGGCCCGCTTCGGCCGCGAGCGCGATCAGCGCGCCCTCTTGCTCGCCGCGGTAAAGCTCGCCCGCGAGGCGGCGCCTGGCCTGCCGATCGTCGGCAGCCTCGGTCCGTCCGGCGAGACCCTGCCGCTCGGCGGCGCGCCCGAGCTCGGCTGGCTCGAGGAGGCCTACGCCGAGGCGGCCCGGCTGCTGGTCGAAGGCGGCATCGACGCGCTCCATCTCGAAACCCAGTTTCATCCGGCCGAGCTCGAAGCGGCGGTGCGCGGCGCCAGGGCCGGAGCTCCCGGCCTGCCGATCATCGCCTCGATGACGCTGATGCCCGGGGTGACCGGCCTCGAGACCCCGCACGGGGTGCCGATCGCCAAGATGATCCGCGCCGCGATCGCCAGCCCGCCCGACGCGATCGGGGTCAACTGCTCGGTCGAGGCCGAGCGGATGACCGCCGCGGTGGTCGCGCTCAAAGAGGCGCTGCCGCTGCCGGTGTGGGCGCGCCCGCAAGCGAAGGTCTCGCAAAAGTGCGCCACCTTCCGCTCGTCGGAGACGCCCGAGACCTTCGCCCGTCAGGCGTTGGCGCTGGCCCATGCGGGAGCGGCGGCGATCGGCGGCTGCTGCGGCATCGGCCCCGATGGAATCGCGGCGCTGCATCGCGCCCTCGAGGCCGAAGGGGCAAAGGTGGCCTCGTGACGATCCTTTTGGCCGCCGCCCGCCTGCTCCTGCTCGCGCTCTTCGGCGCGACCTCGCTGGTCGGCGAGCACGGGCTCGCCACCCGCTTCGGCGATCCCGGCGATCGCCACGACGGCGCGGCGCTCTCCTGCACCCAAAAACCACTCGAGGCGGGTCAGCTCGTCTGCGCCCACCGCACCCTGCCCTGCGGCTCGGTGGTGATGCTGCACAACCCGCGCACGAACCGCTACGCCGTGTGCACGGTGCTCGACCGCGGTCCCTACGGCGCGATCCTCCCGTCGGGAAAATGGGGTTTGAAGATCCACAAGAGCCAGCCCGGGGTGTGGCGCGGGGTGATCGATCTCGCGCCGGCGGTCGCGCGGGCGCTCGGCCACAACGGGTTCGAGCGGGTGGACATCTATTATCAGCGGGTCGCGCAGCATCTGCGGGTCGGTCGTGGCGTGCCGCGTGCCGCCGCCAAGGAGCCGCGGTAGCCTCCAGCTCGTGCCCGTCGATTCGCCGCTGGCCTCGTTCTCCGCGCCGACCCGCGCCTGGTTCGAGGCGACCTTCGCCGCGCCGTCGCCGCCGCAAGCGCTCGGTTGGCCGGCGATCGCTCGCGGCGAGCACACGCTCCTGCTCGCGCCGACCGGGTCGGGAAAGACCCTGGCCGCGTTTCTCTTCTGCCTCGATCGGGTCGCCGCGGAGCTGACCCGGGGCGCGCGCCTCGACGGGATTCAGGTCCTCTACATCTCGCCGCTCAAGGCGCTGTCGAACGATCTCTACCGCAACCTCGAGCTGCCGCTGTCGGGGATGCGGGAGGCGGCGGCGCGGCTCGGCCTGCCCGCGCCCGAGCTGCGGGTCGGGCTGCGCACCGGCGACACCCCGGCGCGCGAGCGCGCCCAGCTCGCCAAGCGCCCGCCGCATGTCCTCTGCACCACGCCCGAGTCGCTCTACCTGCTCCTCACCTCGCGGGCGCGCGACAGCTTGCGCCAGGTCCGCTACCTCATCGTCGACGAGATCCATGCGCTCGCCGGCAACAAGCGCGGGGTCCATCTCGCCCTCAGCCTCGAGCGGCTCGAAGCCCTGATCGCCGCGTCCGGCAACCGGCCGCCGGTGCGAATCGGCCTCTCCGCCACCCAGCGCCCGCTTGAAACCATCGCCGCCTATCTCGGCGGCGGGCGGCCGGTGACGGTGCTCGACACCCATACCCGCAAGGCGCTCGAGGTCACGGTCGACTGCCCGGTCGACGATCTGCGCAAGCTTCCCGAGTCGAGCGTCTGGCCGGCGCTCGCGCCCTATCTCGCCGGCCTCATCGAGCAGCACCGCACCACCCTGGTGTTCGTCAACGATCGCCGCTCGGCCGAGCGACTCAGCACCTCTATTAATGAGGTGATGGGTCGGCCGGCGGCGCGCGCTCATCACGGCGCGCTGTCCCGGCAGGCGCGCGAAGAGGTGGAGCGGCAGCTCAAGGCGGGCGCGCTGCCGGCGCTCGTCTGCACCTCCTCGCTCGAGCTCGGCATCGACGTCGGAGCGATCGAGCTGGTGGTGCAGATTTCGTCGCCGGGCGGGGTGGCCCGCGCGCTCCAGCGGATCGGCCGCGCCGGACACGCCCTCGAGGGCCGCGCGATCGGCCGGATGGTGGCCAAATTTCGCGGCGACCTGCTCGAGTGCGCGGCGGTCACGCACGCGATTTCGGCGGGCGAGGTCGAGCTCACCCGGGTTCCGGAAAAATGTCTCGACGTGCTCGCGCAGCAGATCGTGGCGATGGCGGCGGTCGAGGAGTGGCGCACCGACGAGCTGTTCGCGGTGGTGCGGCGCGCCTGGCCCTATCGCGAGCTGTCGCGCGCCGAGCTCGACGCGGTGCTGGAGATGCTCGGTGGCCGCTATCCGGCCGAGGAGATGGCCGAGCTTCGGCCGCGGATCGTGTGGGACCGGATCTCGGGAAAAATTCGCGGCCGCCCCGGCTCGCTGATGCTGGCCGCCACCTCGGGCGGCACCATCCCCGAGAAGGGCCTCTACCCGGTCGAGCTCGGCGACGGCGGACCGCGGCTTGGTGAGCTCGATGAGGAGTTCGTCTTCGAGAGCCGGGTCGGCGACGTGTTTCAGCTCGGCTCCGGCACCTGGCGGATCGAGCGGATCGGGCTTCAGCGGGTGACGGTCGGGCCGGCGCCGGGCGAGCCGCCGCGGCTGCCGTTCTGGCATGGCGAAGGGCCGGGGCGATCGGCCGAGCTCGGCGCCGAGGTGGGCGCGCTGTGCCGCCGGTTCGAGGACGCGCCGGAAGCGGCGCCCGCGTGGCTCGTCGCCGAGCATCACCTCACCGCACGCGCGGCGGTGAACCTGTCCGGCTATCTCGCCGACCAGCGCGCCGCGCTCGGGGTGCTGCCGACCGACCGGCGGGTGGTGGTCGAGCACTTCACCGACGAGCTCGGCGATCGGCGGTTGGCGATCCACACCCCGCTCGGAAAGCGGGTCACCACCCCGCTCGGGCTGGTGCTCGCGCGCCGGCTCGCCGAGGTGACCGGGGTCGAGCCGTCGTGGGTGGCGGCCGACGACGGCGTGCTCTTCCGTCTCCCCGCCGCCGAAGCGCCGCCGCCAGGCGATCCGCTAAAACTCCTTTCCGACCTCGATCTCGAGCGCGCGCTCACCGTCGCGGTCGGCGCCTCGACGCTGTTCGGCGCGCGGTTCCGCGAAAACGCCGCCCGCGCGCTGCTGTTGCCGCGGCGGGCGCCGGGGCGGCGCACTCCACTTTATCTTCAGCGGCTGCGCGCCCAGGATCTGCTCGAGGTCGCCCGGCGCCACCCCGATTTTCCGGTGCTGGTCGAGACCTACCGCGAGTGTTTGCGCGACACCTGGGACGTCGAGCGGCTCGCGCGGCTGCTCGCCGAGATCGCCTCCGGGCACATCGAGGTAGCCGTGCGCGAGACCCCCGCGCCCTCGCCGTTCGCGGCCAACCTCCTGTTCGGCTTTCTGATCTCGTTTCTCTACAACGACGATCTGCCCCGCGCCGAAAAGCGGCTGCAGCTTTTGCCGGTCGGGCGCGGCCTGCTCGCCGGAATCCTCGCGGCGGGCGAGATCGGCGCCCTGCTCGATCCGGCGGTGCTTGCGGACGAGGAGGCGCGCGCCACCCGCACCGACCCGCGGCTGCGCGCCCGCGACCCCGACGAGCTGCACGATCTGTTGCGCCGGCTCGGTCCGCTGCGCGATGCCGAGGTCGCCGAACGAGTCGCCGTCGAGGGCGGTGGTCCGGCCGCGCTCGCCGCGCTCGCCGCTTCCGGTCGCGCGGTGAAAAAAGACGATCGCTGGTTCGCCGCCGAAGATCTCGAGCGCGACGCCGCCGCCCGCGCCGCGATTCCGGAGCTCGACGCCGCCGACGCGATCACCCGCCGCGCGCTGCGCGCCTCGGGCCCGGTCGCGATCGACGCGCTCGCCGACCGCGCCGCCCTGCCGCTTGCGACGGTGAAGGCGGCCATCGAGCGGCTGATCGCGCGCGGCGAAGCGGTGACCGATCGCTTCCATCCCGAGGCCGTCGAGCCGGAGTACGCCGACCCGGCGCAGGTCGATCGGCTGCACCGCCGCTCGCTCGCCGCCGCCCGCCGCGCGGTCCGCCCGGTCTCCGCCGATCGCTACGCCGCTTTCGCGCTCGCCTGGCAGCACCTCACCCCGGCCGCTCGCCTCGAAGGCCCGGGCGGCCTCGAGCGCGTGCTCGGTCAGCTCGCCGGCTTCGCTCTACCGGGCGAGCTCTTCGAGCGCCAGGTGCTGGCCCGCCGGCTGCGCGCCTACGATCCGGCCTGGATCGATCGCCGCATCAGCGACGGGGAGTGGACCTTCCGCGCCGCCGCGAGCGGCAACGCCCGCCTGCCAAAGGTCACCCTCTGGCCGCGCGTCGAGCTCGGCGCACCCGAGCCGCTTTCGCTGCCGCCCGACTCCGCCGAAGCGCGAGTCATGGCGGAGCTGGCCCGCCGCGGCGCCTCCTTCTTCCCCGATCTGTGGAGCACCACCGGGCTGGACGCGAGCGCGCTCGGCGATGCGCTCTGGGAGCTCCTCCTCGCCGGCGCGATCACCAACGATCGCTTCGAATCGATCCGCCGCGGCCGGCCGGGAGTCGGGCCCGAGCACCTGGTCTCTCCGCGCGCCGCTCGCCCGTCTCGATTGACCCCGCGTTTTCACAGCGGCCGCTGGTCGCTCGCCGGCGCCGCTCCCACCGATGCCGAGGGATGGGCGCTGCGGCTGCTCGATCGGCACGGGGTGGTCGCCCGCGAGCAGGTGGCCGTCGAGGCGGGCGCGCCGCCCTTTTCCGAGCTGCTCGAGGTCTGGAAGCGGATGGAGCTGCGCGGCGAATTGCGCCGCGGCTACTTCGTCGACGGGCTCTCCGGGCTTCAGTTCGCCTGGCCGCAGGCGGTCGAGCTGTTGCGCCAAGAGGCGCCGCCCGCCACCGTGCTCCTGTCGGCGTGCGATCCGGCCTGCGTCTTCGGCCCGATCCTGCCTTCGCCGCTCGCCGAGTCGGCGGCGCGGCTGCCGTCGAACTTCCTGGTGATGGAGGGCGGCGCGCCGGCACTCTCGTTCGAGTCGGCCGCCCGTCGGGTGCGGCTCGGCACCCGCGATCCCGACACGCTCGCTCGGGCCGCGCTCGCGCTCGCCACCCTGCCCGGCGCGCTCGAGATAGACGAGGTCGATGGCGCGCCGGTGCGCGACTCGCCGCTCGCCGCACCGCTCGGTGCGGCCGGCTTCGAGCCCGACGGCGCCCGCCTGCGCCGCAGCCCGCTCAAGGTCCGCCCGTTGTGCTAAATCTCTTCGCCGCATGAAACCGCTCCTGCTCGGGATCGCCGGCGGCACCGGATCGGGCAAGTCCACCGTCGCGCGCAAGATCGCCGAGGGGTTGCCGCCGAGCTCGGTCGGCGTGCTCGATCACGACAGCTACTATCGGGACCACTCGAACCTCGACGCCGAGGCGCGCGAGCGGCTCAACTACGATCACCCCGACGCGCTCGACAACGATCTGTTGGTCGCGCACCTCGAGGAGCTGTGCGCCGGCCGCGGGGTCGACGTCCCGATCTACGACTTCAAGACCCACGCACGCTCGCCGGAGCGGCGCCGTCTCGAGCCGACCCGAATCATCATCGTCGAGGGCATTTTGGTGTTCGTCGAAGAGCGGGTGCGCCGCCTGCTCGACGTCAAGGTGTTCGTCGACACCGACGCCGACATCCGGGTCTTTCGGCGCATCCGCCGCGACATCGAGCAGCGCGGCCGCAGCTTCCAGGCGATCCGCGAGCAGTACTACCGCACGGTGCGGCCGATGCACCTGCAGTTCGTCGAGCCGTCGAAGCGCTGGGCCGATCTGATCGTGCCCGAGGGCGGCGAGAATCACATCGCGGTCGATCTGATCCTCGGCAAGCTGCGCCACGTCCTCGGGCCGATCTGATCGGCTACTCGCGGCTCTCCACCTGGGCGGTGCGGGTGATCTCGCCCATCCGCCCCGACCGGCGGGCGGCGAGCGCTTCGCGGATCTCGCGCTCGCTGTTCATCCCGAACGGCCCGTACCGCGCCACCGGCTCGCGGAGCGGCACCCCCGCGAGCAGGAGCAGCCGCGCCCGCTTGCCCTCGGCGGCGCGCAGCCGGAGGGTGTCGCCAGCTCCGAGCAGCGCGAGCTGCCCGTCGGCGATCTCCTCGCCGCGATCGCCGATCAGCGCCGCGCCCTCGAAGACGTAGACCAGCGCCTGGTGATCGCTCGGCAGCGGAATGGTCACGTCCGCGCCGCCCTCGAGCTGCCAATCCTGAAAGACGATCGGCGTGTGGGTGTCGATCACCGCGCGCGCGCCGAGCGCCTCGCCGGCGACCACCTTCACCCGCGCCCGTCCGTCCGCGCTCTTCCCTTCGGGGATGTTCGCCGCCGCCACCTCCTGATAGCGCGGCCGGGTCATCTTCAGCTTCGCCGGCAGGTTCGCCCAGATCTGAAAGCCGTGGATGCGCCCGCCGTTTTTCCGGATCCGCTCCGCCGGCATCTCCGAGTGGATGATCCCGCCACCCGCGGTCATCCACTGCACGTCGCCCGAGCGGATGGTGCCTCGATGTCCAGCCGAGTCCTCGTGCTCGAACTCGCCATCGATCATATAGGTGATGGTCTCGAACCCGCGGTGCGGATGATCGGGCGCCCCGACCGCCTCGCCCGGCGCGTAGTCGGCCGGACCCATCTCGTCGATGAGCAGGAACGGATCGATGAGCTCCATGCCCGCCGTCGGCAGCGGCCGGCGCACGATGAAGCCGCCGCCCTCGGTCTGCCGGTGCGCGGTCACCCTCTTGTCCACCTCGCGCGTTGTCATGTCTTCCTCGCTTTCGAGCCTCAAGGTAAGGCGCCGGACCGCGCCGAGCCAGCGGCCCGGGCGAGACAGGTTGTTGCAAAAATCTGAATAATCAGCCGGCGCGTCGCCCGAGGCCGGCGAACCGCTCGCGCACCAGCTCGACGAAGGCGATCACCTTGGGAGACAGGTGGCGCGCGCTCGGATAGACCGCGTGGACCGGCGTCTCCTCGGCGCACCACTTCGGCAAAACCGGGCGGAGCCGGCCGCGCGCCAGATCGTCCCGACACAACAGCTCCGGCATCGAGGCGATCCCGAGCCCGCTCTCCGCCGCTTCGCGCAGAAGCTCGAAGTCGTTGGCGGTCAGCCGCGCCGGCACGATCACGTCCACCGACTGCCCGCCCGAGCGCAAAGTCCAGCGCGCCGGCGACGAGGCGGCCGCGAACACCAGGCACTCGTGCGCCTCGAGCTCGGCGGGCGTCTTCGGATGGCCGCGGCGCTTGAGATAGCTCGGCGCCGCCACCAGGACCCGTCGCATCGTCCCAAGCGGGCGGGCGATCAGCGACGAGTCGGCCAGCGGTCCGGCGCGGATCGCCACGTCGAAGCCCTCTTCGACCAGATCGATCTGGCGATCGGTGGCCGATAGCTCGATCCGCACGTCCGGATAGCGTTTCAAAAACTCGGCGACCAGCCCGCCCACCACTCCGAAGGCGAGCGGCACGGTCACCCGCAGCGTGCCGCGCGGAGTCGCCTGCATCCGGCTGACCGCGAGCTCGGCCTCTTCGATCTCGCCGACGATCCGCGCGCAATCCTCGTAATAGGCGCGGCCCACGTCGGTCAGGCTCAGCTTGCGAGTGGTGCGCTGAATCAGCCGCGCGCCGATCCGATCTTCGAGATCGGTGAGCTTGCGGCTCACGCTCGACTTGGTCATCTCGAGCGCGCGCGCCGCGGCGGTGAAGCTGCCGGTCTGCACCACCCGGGTAAACACCAACAGGTCGTTCAGGTCCACCGAAGTATTTTAACAAAAAATCGAACAATGCGCCCCCCCTTCCCATCTCGGCTCAGGCCGGAGTGTCGGGCGTGAGATCGAAGACGATGTGCTGAATCGACGGGACCGTCGCCCGCAGATCGCTCTCCAGCCGCTCTCCGGCCCGCTCGAGCTCGCCGACCGCCAGGCCGGGCGGAAAGCGCACCCGCAAAAGGAGCAGCACCGCGTCCGGACCGAGCTGCAAGGTGCGCAGCTCCTCGACCGGCCCGAGCTCCGGGTGCCGCGCCGCCACGCAGCGGATCCGATCGATGACGAGCGGGCGCGCCGCCTCGCCGATGATGAGCCCCCGGCACTCGTAGCCGAGCAGCATCGCCTCGAACACCAGCACGATCCCGATCAAGATCGAGGCGACCGCGTCGAAAGGCGGCGCCCCGAGGTAATGGCTCAGGG
>JANWLJ010000204.1 GCA_025450955.1 Polyangium sp. (in: bacteria)
ATCGAGGACGCGCCGGTCAAGGCGGAGTGGCTGAGCGAAAAGCGCGAGCGCAAGGTCGAGGTCTTGACCCCGCAGCGCGGATCGCGGCGCAAGCTGGTCGAGCTGGCGGAGAAGAACGCGGCCTCCTCGTTCGTCACCCGCCGCAACAAGGCCGAGGACGCCGAGGCGGCGCTCGCCAAGCTGCAATCGCGTTTGAATCTGAAAAAGCTGCCGCGGCGAATCGAATGTTTCGATATTTCGCACATTCAAGGCACCGCGACGGTGGGCTCGATGGTGGTGTTTCTCGACGGGGAGCCGGCCAAGGGCGAGTACCGCACGTTCAAGGTGAAGACCGCCACCAACGACGATTTCGCCTCGATGTATGAAGTCTTGTCGCGCCGTTTTCGCCGATCGAAGAGCGCGGAGGAGAATGTCGAGCACAAGGGCTGGGTGGTCCCCGATCTGCTGGTGATCGACGGCGGCAAGGGGCAGCTCTCCACCGCGCTCGCCGCGCTCCGCGACGCGCAGATCGACGTCGGGATGAACGGCCTCGACGTGGTGGGCCTCGCCAAGGAGCGCGAGAACGAGGAGGGCGCCAAGCAGCCCGACCGGGTGTTCCTCGCGCGCGCGAAAGATCCGATCAAGCTGCGCGCCAACTCGGCCGAGCTGTTCGTGCTCGCGCGCATTCGCGACGAGGCGCATCGGTTCGCGGTCACCTTCCATCAGAAGCTGCGCCGTCGCCGCAGCCTGCGCTCGGCGCTCGAGGACGTCCCGGGCGTCGGCGAAAAGCGCAAGCGCGCGCTGCTCACCGCGTTCGGCTCGCTGAAAAAGATCCGCGCCTCCTCCGCCGAGGAGCTGGCGCGCGCGCCCGGCATGACCCTCGCCGCCGCCGAGGCGGTGGTGCGCTATTTCAACGGCGACCCGCGCGTCCTCGACGAGCCCGAGCGCGACGCGCAGCCGGACGTCCTAGAAGACGCCGCCGCCGAAGAGCTCGACGAGCTCGCCTCCGAGGTCGAGGCCGCCGAGGCGCCGCCCGCGCCCGTCCCGCCCGCGCCACCTGCCGACGATGAAGCCTGAACCCGGCCCATCTCCGACGACCAAGTCCGATCGCCGCCTTCCGCGCGCGGTCTTCTGGCTCGGGGTGGTCTCGCTCGCCACCGACGCCTCGAGCGAGATGATCTATCCGCTCTTACCTCTGTTTCTGGTCAGCGTGCTCGGCGCCGGTCAGGAATTCGTCGGCGCGATCGAGGGCGCGGCCGAGGCGCTCGCCAGCCTGCTCAAGCTGGTCTCCGGCCGGCTCGCCGATCGCGCCCGTCGCAAAAAGCCGCTCACCATTTTCGGTTATGGCATCTCCTCGACGGTGCGGCCGCTGGTCGGCCTGGCCACCGCGCCCTGGATGGTGCTCGCGATCCGGCTCACCGATCGGGTCGGCAAGGGGCTGCGCTCGAGCCCGCGCGACGCGCTGATCGCCGACGCGACCCCCGCCGATCGCCGCGGCCGCGCCTTCGGCTTTCACCGCGCGATGGACAACACCGGCGCGATGATCGGCCCGGCTATAGCCACCGCGCTCTTGGTCTGGGGCCATCTCACCCTGCGCACCATCTTCTTGCTCGCGATCGTCCCCGGCGTGGTCGCGATGATCGCCCTCGTCGGTGGCGTGCGCGAGCGCGCCCGCGAGCCGTCGCCACCACCGTCCCCCGGCGCCGCGCCCGATCCGGCCGCGCTGCTGCGCGCCCACCCGCGCACCAACGAACGCGCGCTCGCGCCCTATCTCGCCGCGCTCACCCTGTTCGCGCTCGGCAACGCCTCCGACGCGTTTCTGCTCTTGCGCGCGCAGGCGCTCGGCGTCGCCGCCGGCCTGATCCCGGCCCTATGGCTGCTCCACAACGCGGTCAAGGCGGCGCTCTCCACCAAAGGCGGCGCGCTCTCCGATCGCCTCGGCCGCCGTCGCCTGATCCTCTGCGGCTGGGTCGTCTACGGCCTCACCTATCTCGGCTTCGGCCTCGCCCACTCCGCCTGGCAGATCTGGATCCTCTTTTGTGTGTACGGAATCTACTACTCGCTCGTCGAGGGCACCGAGAAGGCGCTGGTCGTCGACCTGGTCGGGCCGAGCTTTCGCGGCCGCGCCTTCGGCTTGTACTACGCGGTGGTCGGGCTGGCCGCGCTGCCGGCGTCGCTCGGGTTCGGGTGGCTCGCCGATCACTACGGCGCGCTGGTGCCGTTCAGTGTGTCGGCGGCGCTGGCGCTTTCGGCAGCGGTGCTTTTGTGGTGGCGGGTGGCGGAGCCGGCGCGGCCGACGGAGTAGGCGCCCCCGCGTCGGGAAGGGTGACGCCGCCGTCGGCGATCGGCGGCGCAACGAGCGCGCTCGGAGCGGGCGGCGGAATCGGCGCGGGCTCGCTCTCGTTCTCGATGCCGGCGTCGGGCGGCGGCACCTCGAACTTGGGCAGCTCCTCGAGCTTGGGCATCTCCACGATCTCGATCCGACGATTTTGCGCGCGGTGCTCGGGCGTGTCGTTGTCGACCAGCCGATCGAACTCCGAATAACCCGCCGCCGCGAGGTGCGATGGATTGACCCCCTCCTGCTGGAGAAAGCGCACCACCGTGACCGCGCGCGCCGTCGACAGCTCCCAGTTCGATCGATAGGGCGAGCTCTTGATCGGCAGGTTGTCGGTGTGGCCGGCGATCACGAAGTCGCGATCGGGGATCTCGCGCAGCGCCGCCGCCACCGTGCGCAGCGCCGACTCGCCGGTCGGCTTGAGATCGGCCTTGCCCGGATCGAACAGCACCGCGTCGCCGAGCTTGACCAGCATCTTGCCTTTGCGGATCTCGACCGCGAGCGTCTTGGCGTCGATCATCTCTTTGAGCCGGCTCACCAGCGATCGATAGAGGTCGCTGCGCTGCTCGGCCTGGGCGCGGGCGCGGCGCAGCTCGTCGAGCTGGGTCTCGGTCGCCTTCAAATTCTGGCGCAGCTTCAGATACTCCATCTCGACCGTCTGCGCGTGCTCGCGCGCGCCCGCCTCTTCGTCCGATCGCGCGCGCGCGGTGGTGAGATCGCCCTGCGAGCGGGTCAGCTCGGTCTGGCAGCGATCGAGATCGGTGGTGCGGGCGCTGTACAGCTCCTGAGAAACCCCGCACGCGCCGGTAAACAGCAGGCTCAAGAGCAATCCCTTGAACCAGCGGGGCTTTTTCAAGCGCAGACGAAGCACGCGTCCACGAATAGCAGAGAATTTTTTGACATGGAACGTAGGAATTCGTAGGTTGTTATCCTACATGTAGGACTGCGAGGGCGCATGGCACGCGGACCGGCGGTTCGGATCGAGCGTACGACTTCACGAGGTCGCGAGGTGGCAGGAATCGTCCTTCTCGGGCTCGGCCTGTTCATCGGGCTGAGCGTGGCCTCGCTGCAGATCGGCGCCGGCACTTTAATGGGGCCGTGCGGCGCCACCGTCGGGCTCGCGGTCTATGCGCTGTTCGGCATCGGCGCCTATCTCGCCGCGATCGGGCTGGCGGTGGCGGCGGTGCGCTGCCTGCAAGGCCGCCCGGTGCGGATCCAATCGATCGAGTTCTTCGCCGCGGTCGGCGCCGGCGTGACCGCGTCGATCTTGCTTCACCTCGCGCTCGGGCATCACCGGCTGCGCGGCTTCGCGCCGGGCGGCCTGGTCGGCGAGTATGGCGCCGAGCTATTGGTGTCGCTGGTCGGGCGCGCGGGCGCGGTGCTGTTCGGCGCGATGGGGCTCGCAATCTCGGTGGTGCTGTCGACGCCGCTGTCGGTGCGCGCGGTGGGCGCCGGCCTCGGGCGCGCGACCAAGTGGCTCGGCGGCTCGCTGGTGCGCGGGGTCGCGGTCATCTTTCCCGAGCGCGGCGAGGACGAGGACGACGACGATCGCGACGAAGAGATCGCGCCGCGGCCCAAGCCGCCGAAGATCAAGCGCGCGGATGACACGCTGGCGGAGAAGGCGAGCGACGCGGCCGAGCTCGCGCCGCAGCTCGAGGCGCCGAAGAAGCCGCGCAAGAAGCGCGACGACGAGGCGCAGCTGGTCAAGATCGTCGACGACGCGCCCGAGGTGATCGCTTCGTATCAGGCGGGCGCGCCGATGGCGATCATCGAGAACGAGAAGACCGAGCTGAGCGCGGCGCCGCCGATCGTCAAAGAGGACGAGCCGCCCAAGATCGTGTCCTTGCCGGCGCCGAAGATCGTCGAGCCGGTGGCGGCGCGCAAGTCGGAGCCGAACGCGCCCAAGGCGGATTACATCCCGGCGGCGGGCGGCTATCACCTGCCCGAGGTGGAGCTGCTCGACTTTCAGGAGTCGGCGGAGTCGGAGCTCGATCGCCAGAGCAAAGAGGAGATGCTCTCGCTCGCCGAGAAGCTGCAAAAGACACTCGCCGACTACGGGGTCAAAGGACACGTGCAGGAGATCCATCCCGGGCCGGTGGTCACCATGTACGAGTTCGTGCCGCAGGCGGGGACCAAGCTCTCGAAGATTACCGGGCTGTCGAACGATCTGGCGATGGCGCTGGCGGCGCTCCGGGTGCGCATCGTCGCGCCGATTCCGGGCAAGTCGTCGGTGGGGATCGAGGTGCCGAACAAGAAGCGCGCGACGGTGTTCTTGAAGGAGATCCTCGTCGACGAGAGCGTGCAGAAGGCCAAGGCGCGCCTGACCATGGGGCTCGGCAAGGACATCTCGGGCCAGCCGGTGGCGGTCGATCTGGCGAAGATGCCGCACCTGCTCGTCGCCGGCACCACCGGCTCGGGCAAGTCGGTGGCGGTCAACGGAATGATCTGCTCGATCCTGTTCAACGCCACGCCCGACGAGGTGCGGATGATCATGATCGATCCGAAGATGGTCGAGCTGTCGATCTACGAGGGGATTCCGCATCTGCTGTTGCCGGTGGTGACCGATCCGAAGAAGGCGAACCTCGCGCTCAGGTGGGCGGTCGAGGAGATGGAGCGGCGCTACGAGCTGGTGTCGAAGGCGGGCGTGCGCGACATCCTCTCGTTCAACAAGCGGGTCGAAAAGCAGCTCGCCGACGGGCCGCCCAAGATCGAGTCGAAGAAGATCCGCATCTACGTCGCCGACGAGAGCGGCACCAAACAGGAGGTCGAGTGCGCGGCCACCGAGGACGCGGTGCAGGCGGCGGGCGGCGTTATCACCGACGAGGTGCGCGACGAGATCTCGTCGGCGCGCGCGTTCAAGCAGAAGCAGGCCGAGGCGCAGGCGGCCGAGATTCCGCCGCGCAAGCTGCCCTACATCGTGGTGATCATCGACGAGTTCGCCGACCTGATGATGGTCGCGCCCAAAGACGTCGAGACCTCGGTGGCGCGCATCGCGCAGAAGGCGCGCGCGGTCGGCATCCACCTCATGGTCGCGACCCAGCGGCCGAGCGTCGACGTGATCACCGGGCTCATCAAGGCCAACTTCCCGTCGCGGATCGCGTTCCAGGTGGCGTCGAAGATCGACTCGCGCACCATCCTCGATCAGCAGGGCGCGGAGAACCTGCTCGGGATGGGCGACATGCTGTTCACCGATCGCGGCCAGGCGCTCCGGCGCATCCACGGCGCGCTGGTCACCGACGTCGAGATCAAGCGGCTGGTCGATCACCTGAAGAAGCAGGGCCAGCCGGTCTACGACATGGACATCTTGAAGCCGCGCGAGGAAGAGAGCGACGGCACCGAAGGGCTGCCGTCGGATGAAGGCGCCGATCCGCTCTACGATCAGGCGGTGCGGCTGGTGTGCGAGACGCGGATGGCGTCGGTGTCGATGATTCAAAGGCGGCTGCAGATCGGATTCAACCGCGCCTCGCGGCTGGTCGAGCGGATGGAGCGCGACGGGATCGTCGGCGCCGCCAACGGATCGAAGCCGCGCGAAGTGCTGGCGCAGGCCATTTGATCTTCTCCTCGCTGGAATAGATTCGCCGGCGATTCCGTCTATAGTCCCAAGATGGGTTTCTTTCTCGCGATCCTCGGCCTGTTCGCCGCGCCGCAGTCGACGCTGGCGAGCCCGACCGCCAAGCAGATGGTCGAAAAGGTGCAGCGCTACTACGACGCCACCCGCGATCTGCACGCCAAATTTTCTCAGGAGCTGTCCTCGGCGATCGGCGGGCCGCCGCGCAAGGCGTCGGGCGAGGTGTGGCTGAAGAAGCCGGGCAAGATGCGCTGGGACTATCAAAAGCCCGAAGACGATCGCAAGGTGATGATCGCCGACGGCTCGTCCTTGTGGGTCTACGAGGCCGAGGACGCGCAGGCGTTCAAGACCCCGCTGCGCTCCTCGACCTTGCCGGCGCAGGTGTCGTTCCTCCTCGGCGAGGGCAAGCTGACGAACGATTTCGACGCCGAGATCGTCCATCCGCCCGGCATCGGGCAGCCGGGGCAGGTGGTGCTCAAGATGGTGCCGAAGACCGGCACCGCCGCGTACCGCTATCTCCTGTTTGTCGTCGACCCAAAGAGCGGGCAGGTGGTCGAGACGGTGATCTACGATCAGCAGGGCGGGACCAACACCTTGCGTTTTTCCGACCTCGAGCAGAACCGCAAGATCGACGACGCGAAGTTCAAGTTCACTCCGCCGCGCGGGGTGAAGGTCGTCAGCCCACCGTAAGAGCCTCATCGCGCAAGCTAGATCTAAGCTCTCACGATTGGTCACATTCTGCTGATGTAGGGCGGGGGCTTGCCCCCCGCCGAGCCGCCTGATGTTGCGCGCGGCGGGCCGCAAGGGCCCGCCCTACGTTTGGAAGGGCGCGTTCTCGACGAGAAATGGAAGAAGTGACGAATCGTGAGAACGCAGAGCTAGCGCCGCGCGACGATCTCTTCGACCGCCGCCGTCAATCGCTCGTAGAGGTCTTCGAGCAGGCTCGCCGCAGACGAATAGTCGACCGGCTGATAGGCGATCCATCGCCAATCGAGGTGCAGGCCCGCGCCGCCGTCGGGATAGAGGCACACGTCGATCACGTGGCCGGCGCCGGCCAGGGTCGCGCGCCGAAACG
>JANWLJ010000205.1 GCA_025450955.1 Polyangium sp. (in: bacteria)
CGGGCGCGCCGGGCCACGCGCCGCTGGCGTTTGCCATCTTCATGAACGACGTCAGCGACGCGGCGTCGCCGCGCGCGCGCAAGGCGCAGGACCAGATCGCCGAAGCGCTGGTCGCCTACCTGCTCGCGCGCTGATCTTCGAGCGCGTCTTTTAGTCGACGCAAGGTGACTTCGGTTTTCATGTCGGCGATCTCGCCGCGGACGCAGGCGGCGATCGCGTCGTCGAGCTCGCGCCATAGCAAACGCGCGCCCTCTTCGAAGGGGGAGCCGTCGCCGGGCGGAGGGGTCGCGCTTTTCGGATCGGCGACTTCGCAGGCGACCAGCACGAAGCGCTCGGCGCACATGCCGGGAGTGGGAAAGGTGGCCGCGCCGAGGCGAATCACCGACGAGGGAGCGACGGTGAGGCCGGCCTCTTCGAAGGCTTCGGTGGCGGCGCGGCGCTGGATCGACGATTCATCGTCCTCGCCCTTTTCGAGGATGCCGGCGACCAGCTCGGCGAAGCGCTCGGGCGCAGCGCCCGGACGCGCGCGATCGGGGCGGCCGAAGTGAAGCGGCACCCGCAAACCCTCGCGGAGGAGCACCTCGATGGCGCCGCCCTCTTTTTCGGAGCGGCGGTGCCAGAGCGCGAGCACCACCGCGTCGAGGCCGATCGGCCGCTCGACGAAATCGTACAAGCCCTCGTCGGAGAGGCTGCCGTCTTGGCGCAAGAGCCGCAGCCGCAGGCGGCGAATGGTGAGAAAGCCGCCCTCGCCCACCACCCGCTCGTCGAGAACCTGGTACCCGACGATCTCCAACTTCAAACGCCTTCGTAAAAGAGCAGCGCCGGCTGGAGGCGATTTTCGGCGGCGACCTCGAGGACGATCCGCAATTCGGTCCAGTCGCGGAGAAATCGGTCGGTGTCGTTCTGCCCCTCTTCGGCGCGCGCGCGGCGCCAGAGATCGTAAGGGTCGCCCTCGGGCTGGCCGGGACGCGCGGCGCGATACCAGGCGCGCTCGAAGGTCTCCATGCGCGTCTTCAGCTTCGCGCCCTCGAGGCTGCGCACCTGGGCGAGGAGCCGCTCGGGGCGCAGGGTGAAGATCGCGCCGCGATACTCCTGGCCCGGCCGGGCCCAGGGCGCGAGCGGGCCGAGCTCGGCGTCGGAGACGAGCGCCAGCATCGCGCCTTCGCCGCCGGGCGGCGCCGCGTAGGGAAGCACCTCGACCATCGCGTGCAGCACGCTGTCGGAGTCGTCGAGATCTTCGAGCTCGCTCGGGTCGAAGACCGGCGTCTCCGCGGCGAGCGCGAACATCGGCAGCACCCGCTCGTCCCAGTAGGAGACGTTGTCGCCGCCGGCGAACACCCGCCCCGCCTCGAGCGCGCACAGCTCGAGCGCGCGCAGCTCGGTGGCCCGGAGCTCCATCGGCGACTTTTCGCCGAGCGCGGAGAGCGACGCGGCCACCTCGGCGCGCAGTCGATCGAGCGGACCGAAGCGGCCGGGCGGCGCCGCGGTGATCTTCTCGGCGAGCGCGCGGCCGGGCAGCGACCAGAGCGTGTCGAGCGCGTGGGGATCGAAGGCGAACAGCGCCAGGCGCTCCTCCTCCTCGTCGACGCCGGCGCCGCGATCGTGGAAGGCGAAGCTGTGCAGATCGGTCGGCATCCCCGGCGGCACCGACAGCACGCTGTCGCCCGCGTGCACCACCGTGCGGCTCGAGGTGAGCCCGATGCCGACCCGGCTGCCGTCGTCGGCGGAGGTGATCGCGTCGAGCGCGACCTCGATGCCGAGCGCCGCGCTCAGCTTGGCGGCCAGCTCCTCGCCGGGCGCGCCGATGAAGCCGGGCTGCGAGGCGCCGTCTTCGAACGCGTGCACGATCGCCTGCTTCGCGGTGTGGTTGACGTGCACGAACGCGGCGCGGCCGCCCTTCGAAAAGCGGCCGACCAGGTCGGGGTCTTCGCACGGCAGCCCCTCGTGCGCCTCCTGCACTTCGATCTGGATAAGCCCCACCGCGTCGAGCGGCGCGATGCGCAAGAACACGTCGCCGAGCCCGCGCTCGACGAGAATTTGCCGGATCTGGGGCTCGTCGAGCTGGCCCTTCGGAATCAGGATCGCAGTCAGGTCCTTCGTCATTTCGCTCTCGGGCGGGCACTATAGTCGATTCTTCGCCGCGTGGTATCGTCCGGCCGAGGAGCCGCGAAAATGATCAGCCCCGCCGAGGCGAACCGCATGCGCTGGACGCGCGAGCCCGGCCATTACGAAGTCTGGTACGCGACCTTCACCGATCTCGAGACGCGCACCGGTTTTTGGATCCGCTACACCCTCGAGGCGCCCAAAGAGGGCCACGGCGAGCCGTACGCGCAGCTCTGGTTCGCCCGCTTCGACCCGAGCGATCCGGCGCGCACCTTCGGCATCAACCGCAAGCTCCCGATCTCCGAGCTGCGCGAGGAGCGCGAGCCGTTCCGCTTGCGGCTCGGCGAGGCGGAGCTGCGCGCGGACGGAATGCGCGGCGCGCTCGCCGGCGCGGGCCACTCGGCCGAGTGGGATTTTTCGTGGCACCCGTCGGAGACGGTGCATCTGCACCTGCCGGGCGCGGCCTATCTCGGCCACTGGGCCGACACCCAGGTGCTCTCGCCCAACCTGAACGTCGCCGCGCGCGGCCAGCTCACCGTCGACGGAAAAAGTTACGCGCTCGACGGCGCGCCGCTCGGCCAGACCCACATCTGGGGAAAGAAGCACGCCTACTCCTGGGCCTGGTCGCACTGTAACGCCTTCGACGGCGATCGCGGCGCGGCGCTCGAGACCTTGAGCATTCGGCTCCGGCGCGGATCGATCGTGCTTCCCAAGCTCACCCTGCTCTCGCTCTATCTCGAGGGCGACGAGCCGGCGCACCTCGAGTTTCGGCAGCCGTGGAAGATGCCGCTCGCGCGCTCCGACTACGGCACCGGGCGCTATCACCTGATCGCCGCCGACGCCGAATATAAAGTGGAAGCCGAGCTCACCTGCCGCCCCGAGGACATGATCCTCGCCGAGTATGTCGATCCCGACGGCGACCCGGCCTACTGCCACAACACCGAGTGCGCCGACGCGCGGGTCAAGATCTGGCGGCGCAGCCCGTTCGTCGGCCGCTTCCGCGAGCACCGCACCCTCAGCTCGACGCGCGGCGCGCACTACGAGTGGGGCGCGCGCGCCGGCGATCCGCTGGTCAAAAAGCGACACGTCGCGATCGAGTGATGGCCAGGCTGACACCGAGAGAGGTCGGCTTCGCGAGCGGCGCTGCGCTGCTGTTCTTCCTGTTTGCGTTCGCGGCGGAGCGGTGGCTCGGAGCTCTGGCGACCAGCGCGATCGCGGCCGGGCTGGTGCTGGTGCTCGTGAGCGCGGCGATCGTGCTGTATCGCCACATCGAAGACCGCGCCGAGGAGGAGCGCGCTCAGGTGGAGGCGATCGTCGCGCTCTATCACGCGCTCGGACCCAGCCTGCCGCTGCCGCCCCTTCGCGGCTACGCGCTCGCGCCCGACTCGGCGCTGCTCCTCTATTCGCTCGTGCGCAGGTGCGCGCCCAAGCTGGTGCTCGAGATCGGCAGCGGCACCTCGAGCCTGATCATCGGCTACGCGCTCCGGGCCGAGGGGCAGGGCCGCCTGGTGTCGCTCGAGCTCGATCGCGACTACGCCGAGCGCACCCGCCAGGAGATCGCGCGGCACGGCCTCGGCGAGCGGGTCACGGTGCTCCACGCGCCACTCGAAGAGCTCACCCTCGAGGACGAAAAAATGCGCTGGCATGATCCGCGCGCGCTCGACGGCATCGAGGCGATCGATCTGGTGTTCGACGACGGGCCTCCCAAGCGGCTCGGGCCGAACCTGCGCACCGCCGCGCTGCCCCTTTTGTGGCCCCGGCTGGCTCCCGGCGCGACCTACTGCTTGAATTTCATCGCCGGCGAGGAGCGAAAGAACGTCGCCCGCTGGCTCGCTCGCCATCCCGAGCTCGAGGCCGAGACCGTGCGGACCAAGAAGGGCAACGTGATCTTGCGGCGACGCGTCCCATCCCAACCGTGATCTTGCGCTCGCTCCTCTGTACGCTGCTGCTCGTCTCTTCGCTGGCGCGCGCCGATGCGCCGAAGGCGGTGGTGTTTGTCCCGCCCAAGCTGGTCCACTTCGAGCACGCGGTGGCGCCGCCCGAATTGGCGACGCGCAAGCGGGTCGAGGTGGTGCTCTCGCTCGACGTCGACGAGCGCGGGCAGGTGCAGGCGGCGACGGTGGCGACCTCGGGCGGCGCGCCGTTCGACCAAGCGGCGCTCGCCGCCGCGCGCAAGTTCGTATTTTCGCCCGGGCTCGCCGACGGAAAACCGGTCCCGGTGCGGGTCACCTATCGCTATCTGTTCGTCGAAAAGATCGCGCCGCCCGCCGCATCACCGCTCTCCGCGCCACCTCGAGCCGCGGGCGCCGCGCCGATCGCGAGCGGGCCGACGGTGCCGTTTTCCGGGCAGGTGCTGGCCAAGGGCGATCGCACGCCGATTTCCGGCGTGACCCTGATCCTCGACGGTGGCGCGCGCAGCCAGCTCACCGACGCGTCGGGGCGGTTCGCGTTTTCCAAGGTGCCGGCGGGCGCGCACACGCTCGCTTTGCGCTCGCCCGAGATCGCCGCCGCGAACCTGAAGCTCATCCTCGCGCCCGGCAAGCACGCGCTCGTCACCTATTATGTCGCGCGCAAAGAGCGCTACAGCTCGACGGTGCGCGGCGAGCGGGTGGTGCAGGAGACCGTCGAGCAGACGCTCTCCGGCGACGAGCTGCGCCACATTCCCGGAACCCAGGGCGACACCATCAAAGCGGTGCAGAACCTGCCGGGCGTCGCGCGCGCGCCGTTCGGCGGCGGTCTGCTCGTGGTGTGGGGCTCGGCGCCGCAAGACACCCGCAGCTACGTCGACGGGGTCTACATCCCGACCCTGTTTCACTTCTTCGGCCTGCGCTCGACGGTGAATTCGGAGATGGTCTCGTCGCTCACCTTCACCCCGGGCGGCTACGGCGCCGATCACGGCCGCGGCATGGGCGGGGTGGTCGAGATCGAGAGCCGCACTCCGCGCACCGACGGCTATCACGGCTTCGTCCAGATCGATCCGCTCGACGTCTCGGGGATGTTCGAAGGCAAGCTGTCGAAGAACGTCTCGGTGGCGCTGGCGCTCCGGCGCAGCCTGTTCGATTTGTGGCTGCCCTATATCGGCGCGAGTGATTTTCAGCTCAGCCCGACCTATTACGATTATCAGGCCAAGCTGCACTGGCACGCGTCGCCGAATGACGATCTCGACGTCTTCATCTTCGGCGCCGACGACCTCCTCACCGCCACGCTCAAGCGGCCCGACCCGCGGCTGGCCGGCGCGCTCGATTCGCACATCTATTATCACCGCGCGCTCGCCCGTTATACCCACCGCATCGGCAAAGCGACGATCACGATTACGCCGTCGATCGGCTACGACCAGCCGTTTCAGCTCAAGTCCTCGCTCGGCGACACCGACACCGAGATCGACGCCCACACCGTCGAGTACGCGCTGCGCGCGGTGGCGCGGGTGCCGCTCGCGTCGTTTCTCCGCCTCGACGCCGGGCTCGATTTCGAAGGCACGCGCTGGAACATTTCCGCCAACAACGCCCCGGCGGGCGGCCAGCCGCGCGAGGGCGATTCGGGCGGCTTCGGCCCGAGCGCCGGGGTCGCCACCTCGGCGATCAACCTCGATGTCGACAACACCGCGCCGTACGTCGGGCTGCACTTCAGCTTCTTCGGAAAGCGGCTCACCATCGATCCGCAGCTCCGCCTCGACCTCTACGCGTTCTCCGGCTACGGCGGCAGCCCCGACGCGTTCTCGCGCGTCTACGCCGAGACCGAGCCGCGGCTCTCCGCGCGCTGGCAGATCCGCCCGTGGGTGGCGCTCAAGGGCGCGATCGGCGTCTATCACCAGCCGCCCGATCCCTCGGCGTTTTTGAAGCAGTTCGGAAATCCCGGCATTGCACCCGAGCTCAGCCTGCACTACGTGCTCGGCGCCGATTTCGATCCGACCTCGACCCTGCACATCGAGGTCGAGGGCTTCTACAAAGATCTGCGCCAGCTCATCGTGCGCGGCGAAGATCCCGCCGATCCCGCGCTCGACAACGACGGGATCGGGCGGGTCTACGGCGCCGAGCTGCTGGTGCGTCAGGAGCTCTTCAAAAATTTCTTCGGTTGGATCTCCTACACGCTCTCGCGCTCGGAAAGGCGCGATCATCCCGACGAGCCGTGGCGCGTGTTTCAATTCGATCAAACCCATATTCTCACCCTCGTGGCGAGCTACAAGCTGCCGCGCGGCTATCAGATCGGGGTGCGCTTCCGCTACGTGACCGGCGATCCCGATACGCCGGTCGTCGGCTCGTACTACGACGCGGCGAGCGGCACCTATCGTCCGATCAACGGCCCGCTCTACTCGGCGCGCCTCACCGATTTTCACCAGCTCGACGTGCGCTTCGATAAAACCTGGACCTTCAATCGCTGGAAGCTCGCGCTCTATCTCGATATTCAAAACGTTTACGATCATCAATCCGAGGAGCGGATTACCTATAATTTCGATTTCACCAAATCGGCGCCGATCACCGGATTGCCGATCGTGCCCGCCTTCGGCGTTCGGGGAGAGTTTTGATGCGCCGGCTGATTCTCATCGCGCTCCTTCTTTCCGGCTGCACCTCGTTCGATCCGATCTCGTTTTTGAGCGGCCTCCGGGTGGTCACGATGATCGGCGCGCCGCCCGAGCTCGCCCCCGGCCAGAGCGCCACCGTGACCGCGGTGCTCCCGCCCGACTCCGCGCTCGACGGCGGCGCGATCGACTACGCCTGGGCCTATTGCACCATGCCGCCCGTCGCGGGCGCGGGCGAGACCGTGAGCGACGACTGCATCACCCACGAGACCGCGCCGTACCTGATTCCGCTTCCGAGCGGCGCGCCCACCACGATGGTGACGATGCCGAAGGTGACGCCGCTCGCGCTCGGGCTCCCCGACGGCACCGGCGGTTTTTATCTCCCGGTGCGGCTGCGGGTGAGCGCGGCGGGCCAGACCCTCACTTCGGTCTATCGACTGCGTTTGAATCTCGACCAGCCGCCGAATCAAAACCCGGTCATCGACGGCGTCTTTCAAGTCGGCCCCGGCGCCCCCGACGCGGGCGGCGACTCGGACGGCGGCGCGCCCGGCCTTATGCCGCTCGTCGAGAACATGCCGATCGAGGTCCACGCCGGCGACGTGATCACGCTGCGCGCCACCACCACGGCCGCGAGCCACGAGACCTATCTGCAGCCGAGCGGCTCGAGCGCGAGCAACCTCACCTTCACTCCGACCGTCGAGCAGCCCGGCTACGACTGGTACGCCACCGCGGGCGAATTCGACATCGACACCACCGGCGACGACCGCCCCGACACCAAGCTCACCTTCGACAAACACCTGCCCCCGTCCGGCGCCACCGTCGATGTTTACGTGGTCGCGCTCGACCATCGCGGCGGCACCGCCGTCGCCCACCGCACCCTCCTCTTTCGTTAACCGAGCGGCAGCTCGAGCCAGAAGCGGGCGCCAGGGAGCGCCGCGCTGCGCAAGGGGTGCTTCGCGCTTGACCGTGGGGCGCGCGTCCGTATGATGAGCCGGCTCACATGACCACCCCGTCAGCGACGACGACCGCTCCGAAAAAAACCGCGCTCTACGATCGCCACGTCGCCTCGGGCGCCAAGATCATCGACTTCGGCGGCTGGGCGATGCCGGTGCAATACTCGGGCATCCTCGACGAGCACAAGGCGGTGCGCACCGCCGCGGGAATGTTCGACGTCTCGCACATGGGCGAGGTGCTGTTCAAGGGGCCGCGCGCCCGCGAAGCGATCCAGAAGCTGGTCACCAACGACGTCTACAAGCTGCAAGACGGGCAGGCGATGTACACGGTGGCCTGCCGCCCGCACGGTGGGATCGTCGACGACCTCATCGTCTATCGCCAGGCCGAGGACGATTTTTTGATCGTGGTCAACGCCGGCAACATCGCCAAGGACGTGGCCTGGTTTCACGAGCAGGCCGACCCGATCTGCGAAGTCATCGACGCCTCCGACTCGCTCTCGCTCCTCGCGGTGCAGGGCCCGCGCGCGCCCCCGCACCCAGCGCCGGGGGCGCCGGACGGGGCCCGGGGCGGGTCGAAGGTGAGCGCGCTGACGGGGCGGTCGTCGCCGGGGGGGTCGCTCTCGAATGCGCCCGCGGTGGCGGACCAGGCGTAGCCGGGC
>JANWLJ010000206.1 GCA_025450955.1 Polyangium sp. (in: bacteria)
AGCATCCCTTGCCGGGCGATGGCTTTCGCTATGACGCGGGGCCCGAGCCGGGCGCGCTCACCGCGGTCGATCTCGACGGCGACGGCCGGCTCGATGTCGCGCTCCTCGACGCCAAGGTGCCGGCAGCCTATCTCTACTTCAACCACGGCGGGCCGGGCCATCTCGACGCGCCGGTCGAGGTCGATCTGCCGTCGGTGGGCGTCGCGGTGGCGGCGACCGGCTGCGCGAGCGCGCCGGCGGCGGTGGTGCTCGCAGACGGCCACCTCGCGCTCCTCAGCTCGGACGGCAAGGTCAAGGCCGCGGCCGCCGCGGTGACCGATGCCAAACAGCTCGCGTCGAGCCGTCAGGCGCTGGCGGTCACCAGCGACAGCGCGGCCGGCGTCGCGCTCCTCGACTCGTGCGCCCACTTCGGCGCCAGGATCAAGCTGCCGGGCGCGAGCGCGCTCGACGTCGCGCTCACCGCCTCGGGCGCGATCGGACGCAACGAGCTGGCGGTCTTGGGAGGCGACGGCCAGACCGTCTCGCTGTTCGGCCTGCTCTCCGGCTTTTGATTCGCGCTGCCCGCTTCTGATTCGCGCTGCTGCTGATTCGCGCTCGGCCTGTTACGATGCGGCGATCCGGACCGCCGGTTGGTCCGTACTCGTCTATCGGAGGGTTCATGCGGATGGCTCAAGCGGGCGCGGCGGTGCTGGCGCTCGTGCTAGGTGGCGCGGCGTGCGCGAGCGTGCTCGGTCCCGATCCGGCGCTCGAGAAGGCGGCGCCGGCCGCGTTTCCCTTCGCCGAGTGGAACGCGCTGCTCTCGAAGTACGTCGACGGCGAGGGGCGGGTCGACTATCAGGCGCTGAAGGCAAATGCGAGCGACTCGCAAAAGTTCGAGCGGGTGTTCGCGGCGGTCGCCGCCACCGGCCCGCGCACCCATCCCGAGCGCTTCCCGACCCAAGAGGCGAAGCTCGCCTACTATCTAGACGCCTACAACATCTGCGTCTGGAAGAACGTGCTCACCCGGCTGCCGAAGCTCACCAACGTCGACAAGGAGAAGGCGTCATTCTTCTTCTTCACCAAGTTTGTCGTCGACGGCAAGCCGATCAACTTGAAGGATCTCGAGAGCGACGTGATTCGCCCGACCTTCAAAGATGGGCGGGTGCACATGGCGCTCAACTGCGCCTCGGGCGGCTGTCCCAAGCTGCCGCGCTACGCGTTTACGCCGAAGAGGGTCGACGAGCAGCTCGGCCGCGAGGCCCGCATCTTCTGTAACGAGCGGCGCAACGTCGACTGGGATCCGGCGAGCCACACGGTTCGGCTCTCGCACATCTTCGACTGGTACAAAGACGATTTCGGCAAGGAGCCGGCCAAGGTGATCGGCTGGATCAATTCCTATCGCGCGCCGTCGGCGCAGATTCCGCTCGACGCCAAGATCGTCTACGTCGATTACGACTGGACGCTCAATGACGTCCACCTGCTCAAGCGCTGATCGGATTTTCTACGCGGCGGGATCGAAGACGATCGGCGCGGCGGGGAGCGCGAGCGGCTTGGGCGGCGGCGCGAGCGGCGCGGCGACCGCGGGCGCGACCGGACGGTGGGCGTCGCGGATGTGCTTGGGCGGCGTGCGCAGATCGCGCACCAGCCCGACCCACGACAGGAGCTTGAGCGCGTAGTAGCTGCCGTCGATTTCCCACCAGAACCAACCCTGGTTGGCGGTGCTCATGTAGAAGTGGTGGTTGTTGTGCCAGCCCTCGCCGAGGGTGATGAGCGCGAGCAGGAAGTTGTTCTTGCTGTCGTCGCTGGTCTGGTAGCGGCGCGAGCCGAACACGTGCGACAGCGAGTTGATGGTGAAGGTGCCGTGCCACAGGAGCACCGTCGAGACGAAGAAGCCCCACACCAAAAGTCCCCAGCCACCGACGAGAAACAGCAAGGTGGCGAGCGCCACCGGCGGGACCAGGTGGTACTTGTTGAGCCAGCGCAGCTCGGGATATTTCGCGAAGTCGCCGATGCGCTCGGTCTTGGTGCGGTTGTTCTTCGCGCACAGGATCCACCCGACGTGCGACCACCAGAAGCCGCGCTGCCGCGGCGAATGGAGGTCTTCGGGCTGATCGGAGAACTTGTGATGATCGCGGTGGTGCGCCGCCCACCACAACACGCCCTTTTGGGCGGCGGTGGTGCCGAGGAGCGCGAGCAGGAATTGAAATCCGCGGCTGGTCTTGTAGGAGCGATGCGAAAAGTAACGGTGGAATCCGGCGGTGACGCCGAACATCCGCAAATAGTAGAGGCCGATCGCGACCACCGGGTAGTACCAGTGAAACCCGACGAAGAGGGCGCCGAGGGCGGCGAGGTGAACGGCGAAGAAGGGGATCGAGCTGATGCGGTCGAGGCGTTCGGAGCGCGGACGTGAGGCGGAGACGGACATGATTGAACCGTAGCGCCCCAATGTCACCGCACTGTCACCGCGCGATAATACTTGCCCTACGACCGCCCGGAACCGACGATCTCAACGAAAACATGGACGTGGCCCCACCGAGCTCGCCTCGCGCCGACCGCGCGCACCCGCCGCGCGCCCGTCCGCGCACCGCGCGCGACTTCTACACCTCGAAGATCCGGCTGGCGGTGGTGCTGGTGATCTGCTTCGCGATCCTGCCGGGCGCGCTCCTCGTCACCGTCGGAATTCTGGTGCTGGTGTTCAGCCACTTCGTCCACGACACCGTGTTCGGGGTGCTCATCCTCTCGTTGGCGGCGACCTTGATCGCGGGGATCACCTTCACCTTTCTCTATATCCGGCGCTCGACCTCGCTCGCGCAGGCGCAGACCGAGTTCGTGCAGAAGGTGAGTCACGATCTGCGCACGCCGCTCACCGCGATCCGGATGTTCGTCGAGACCTTGCAGAGCGGCCGGGTCAAGGAGCCGGAGAAGGTGCAGGAGTCGCTCGACGTGATCTCGGCGGAGACCGGGCGGCTGCAAGCGATGGTGGAGCGCCTGCTCAAGTGGGCGAGCATGGAGGCGGGCCGGCGCATCTACAATCCGACCCACGCGCGGCCCGAGGAGCTGATCGACCAGGCGCTGCACGCGATCGAGCCGCAGGTGCAGCTCGCGCGGCTCGACGGGCGGGTCGACATCAACCGCGAGACCGCCGATCATTTGCCGTTCGTCGACGTCGACACCGACGCGATGACCGAGGCGCTCATCAACGTGCTGCAAAACGCGCTGCGCTTCACCGGCCACGACAAGGAGATTCGGATTCGCTGCATCAAGCGCGAGCACGAAGTGGAGATCACCATCGCCGACAACGGGCCGGGGATTCCGCGCCACCATCAGCGGTTCGTGTTCGAGAAGTTCTATCGCGCGGTCGATCCCGCCAACCCCAACGTCGAGGGCACCGGGCTCGGGCTCGCCATCGTGCGCCACATCGTCGGCGCGCACGACGGGCGCATCACCGTCGAGAGCGACGTCGGCAAGGGCGCGACGTTTCATCTCTACCTGCCGGCGGTCGAGGAGGAGGCGTAATGCCGGAGACCATCCTGCTCGTCGAGGACGACCCGTCGATCTTGCGAGGGTTGCAGATGAACCTCGGGCTCGAGGGGTTTCGGGTGGTGACCGCGCGCGACGGCGCCGAGGGGCTCAAGCTCGCGCGCCAGCACCGGCCGGATCTGATCGTGCTCGACGTGATGCTGCCCAAGCTCACCGGCCTCGAGGTGATCCGCGCGCTCAGGACCGAAGATCCCGACACGCCGATCGTGGTGCTCTCGGCCAAGGATCAAGAGGGCGACAAGGTGCTGGCGCTGTCGCTCGGCGCCGACGACTACGTGACCAAGCCGTTCGGCATCGCCGAGCTGCTCGCGCGCATCCGCGCCGCGCTCAGGCGGCAGAGGCGGCGCGAGGTCGGCACCGCGCAGCGCACCTTCGGCGACGTCACCGTCGATCTCGACGGGCGGCGCATCCTCATCGGCGGCGAGTCGGTCGAGACCACCGCGCGCGAGTTCGATCTGTTGCGCTTCTTTCTCGCCCACCCGAACGTGGCCTTTTCGCGCGAGCAGCTCATGCACCAGGTGTGGGGGCCGGATCACTACGGCACCGTGCGCACCGTCGACAACTTCGTGGCGCGGCTGCGCGCCAAGATCGGCGACGATCCGGTAGAGCCGCGGCACATCGAGACGGTGCGGGGGGTAGGCTACCGGTTCAATCCGTAACCGGCTATGCTGGCGCGCGGAGGCGCGATGTTCCGATTCGACAAGCAGCGCCGGGATGAAGCGCTGGTGCTGGTCGTGCACGGCAACCTCGACGCGATGACCGCCGGCGACTTCAAGGCCGAGGTGGTGAGGATCGCCGAGGCCAAAGAGCTCAAGGTGGTGGTCGACGCGGCGCCGCTCACCCTCATCGATTCGACCGGGGTGGGCGTGCTCATCTCGCTGTTCAAGCGGATCCGCGCGCAGGGCGGGCAGGTCTACTTCGCCGGGCTCACCGCGCAGCCGCGCGAGATCTTCCGCCTCTTGCGTCTCGACAAGTCGCTCGATCTGTTCGCCACCGCCGGCGAGGCGATCGCGAAGATGGCCAGCTCGTAGGCGGATCGTGGCCTGGCTGGTCGCGATGGACGGTGAGCTCATCGGGCGGCGCTTCCCGCTCGACGCGCCCTGCCTGGTCGGGCGCGGCCCGTACAACCACGTGGTCCTCGACGACACCCGCATCTCGCGCCAGCACGCGAAGATCTCGCCCGAGGCGGGCGGCCACGTGATCTACGATCTCAACAGCGCCAACGGGACCTGGGTGAACGAGGTTCAGGTCAAGCGGCAGAAGCTCAAGCCCGACGATCAGGTGCGCTTCGGGCCATTCAGCTTCAAGTTCGAAGGCGACGCGCGCACCGGGCCGCACGTGCCGCACCCGGGCGGCAAGTTCGTCGAGGTCTTGACCTCGGTGGGCGCCGAGCCGCCCGGCGACATCATCGATTCGCTCGACGCCAAGATCGCCACCAACCCGGGGCTGCCGTTCGGGCTCGCCGAGATGGAGGACGCCGACCGCAAGCTGCGCACGCTCTACGCGTTCATGCAGTCGGTGTCGACCACCCTCGACACCAACGAGCTCATCGATCGCATCCTCGCCAACCTGCTCGACGTCTTTCCGGTGGCGGAGACCGCGGGGGTCTATCTGCAAGATCCCGGAACCGGGACCATGGAGCCGCGCAAGCTGCGCCGTCGGCGCGAGCCGTCCCCGCCCCGGCACATCACCTTCTCCGGAGTGTTCCACGAGGAGGTGGTGGGCAAGGGGCGCGCGATCCTCTCGGCGCCGCTCGGCGGCAAGCCGCAGCGGGTGGGCGCGTCGGGCGGCGTCGCGATGCACGCGCCGATTCTCTACGACGGCGAGGTGCACGGCGTCTTGCACGTGCGCGGCGGCGACGACGGGCCGGGGCCGTTCAACCAGCACGATCTCGATCTGCTCACCGGGCTGGCGGCGCAGGCCGGGATGGCGCTGCAGAACGCGCGGCTGCACCAGGAGTCGCTGCTGCAGCAGCGGCTGCAGCAGGATCTCTTGCTCGCCGAGCAGATCCAGAAGAGCTTTCTGCCGCGCCAGCTTCCGCAGGTCGCCGGGATCGAGTTTCACACCGAGTATCGGCCCGCCTATTCGGTGGGCGGCGACTTCTACGACGTGTTCTGGCTCAACTACGATCGGCTCGGGGTGTTCATCGGCGACGTCTCGGGCAAGGGCGTGTCGGCGGCGCTCTTGATGGCGCGCATCTCCTCGGACCTTCGGCTGGCGGCGATGGCGGAGACCGATCCGGCGCGCTCGCTCGGCCATGTCAACCGCATCGTGCTCGAGCGGCGCCAGCCCGACATCTTCGTCACCGGGATCTACTTCACGCTCGAGGTCAAGACGCACAAGATCCTGCTCGCCAACGCCGGCCACCTGCCGCCCTTTATCCGCCGCGCGAAAGAGGGCGTGCTCACCCGGCTCGACGGCGGCGCGGGCACCGCGATCGGGATCTTCGACGACGCCGAGTACGAGTCGACCGCGTTTACGCTCGCGCCGGGCGACACGCTGCTTCTGTGCACCGACGGCGTGCTCGAGGCCGCCTCGCCAAGCGGCGAGCAGTTCGGCTTCGATCGGCTGGAGGCGAGCCTGAAGGCGGGCTCGTCGAAGACCCACGAGCTGGCGGCGCGCCTGCTCCGCGATGTGCGCGTTCACGTCGGCGAGGCGGCGCAGTCCGACGATCTCACCTTGATCGCGTGCGGCATCTCCGGCGGCGAGCCGACCGAAGAAGAGCTCGAAAGCTGGGACGAGACCACCCACGGCCGCCGCCGGCCCGAGTAGTCCCGCTCAGCTCTTCCAGCTCTGCGCGAAGCGCGAGCCCATCAGGTGGGCGATCCCGTAAATCGTCTCCTGCGGATTGACGCCGAGGCTGGTGGGAAAAATCGAGCCGTCCACCACGTGCAGATTGGCGAGGCTGTGGTGGCGCAGATCGCTCGAGCGCACCACCGAGCGCGCGGGATCGTCGCCCATCCGCGCGCCGCCCATGATGTGCGCCGAGAAGACCGCGATCGCGTTCGGCTCGAAGCGCGCGTGATCGAGCTGTCCCAGATCTTTTTCGCTGCGAAAGAGAATCGCGGGATCGTGACCGCTCGCCACCACCTCGGCGCCGGCGGCGAGATCGATGCGGATGAGCTGGCGCAGCCCCTCTTTGAGCGCGCTCCAGATCCGCTCGGGGATCTGGTAGTCGACGAGCGGCGCGCCCGAGGGGCGAACCTCGACGGTGCCGCCGACCTCGTCGGGTCCGAAGCCGTCGATGGCGAGCACGATGTGCGCCGAGAGGTGGGGCAGCCAGGTCATCGCCAGCCGGTGCTCGGCGCCGTAGCCGCTCGACGCGAGCGCGCACATCATCGGGTGAAGCGGCGCCGCCTCGAAGAACAGCCCGGCCTCGGCGCCGCGATCGGCGAGCGCGTGGCTGGCCACCGACTGCGGCGCGCCGTAAAACGGCTCGATCGGATCTTTGTGCTTGGCCGCGGTGCCGACCACCGGGTGAAGGAAGGTGCGCTTGCCGACTGCGCCTCCGCCCAGGCCCGAGCGGATGAGGATCGCCGGCGTGCCGATCGCGCCCGCCGAGAGCACGAACCGATTGGCGCGCACGGTGAGCTTCGCGCCGGTGTCGGCGTAACCATCTTGGCCAATCACGCTGCACTCGGCGGAGGTCACCCGCCCGGCTTCGGCGGTGAGCCGATCGACCCGGCAGCGCGACACCACCAGCGCGCCCTTTGCGACCGCGTCGGGCAGGTAGGTGACCAGCATCGACTGCTTGGCGTCGACGGGGCAGCCCATCCCGCAGTAGCCGCTCTTGAAGCAGTTGCGGGTGTTGCGGCGGGTGGTGTCGACCTGCATGCCGAGCGCTTTGCAGCCGTCGTAGAGCAGGCGATTGTTGGGATTGGTTTCGCTGAGCGGAATCTGCTGGATGTTGAGCCGCTCCTCGACCGCGTCCCAGTGCGGCTCGAGATCTTTGAGCCCAAAGCCGCCCACCGCGTGGGTGGTGCGCCAGTGATCGAGCACGCGCGGCGGCGTGCGAAAGCTGGTGGTCCAGTTGATCACCGTCGAGCCGCCGACCGCGCGGCCCTGGAGGATCGAGATCGAGAGATCTTTGGTCGAGCGCAGCCCCGACTCTTGATAGAGCATCGGGAACGCTTGGTCCTCGCGCATCTCGAACTCGGCCTTGGTGTGGTGGCCGCCCTCCTCGAGGACGATCACGTGCAGGCCGGCGGACGCGAGCGCCGAGGCGATCACCGCGCCGCCCGCGCCCGAGCCGATGATGCAGACGTCGTA
>JANWLJ010000207.1 GCA_025450955.1 Polyangium sp. (in: bacteria)
GTCGAGCCGGAGCTGGTTCGCCGCCTCGACGAGCGAATCGCCGCCTGGCATCCGGATGCCCTGCTCACCTTCGATCCGCAAGGCGGCTTCACCGCCCATCCCGATCACCTCGCCACCGGCCGCGCGGTCACCGCCGCATTTTGCAACGCCAAAGGCTCCGAGGCGCCGCGTTGGCTGATCTACACCCTGGCGCCTCGCCCGGTGGCCAGAAAGCTCGGCGGAAAGCGCGGCCGGCTCGTCGCTGAGCGGGAGCCTGCGCCAGAGTTGCGCATTGCCGTGAATCCAAAAATAAAGGTGCGCGCCTGGAAGATTCACGCGTCGCAGTCGGATTATGTTCGGCGATTTGCCCACATGCCGCCGTCGATTTTGTATCGGTTCTTTTTGACTCAGGAGTTTTACTCCGTGCGCGGGCGCGACCAGTGCGGCGGCGAGAGGTGAGTTTTCCGTCGACATTGCCGCGAACCGGATCGATGGTTACCGTGGGTTTGGTCAAATGTTCCTGATTTTGATGGTCGCGGGCCTGGTCGGTCTGGCGATGATGGCGCTGCCGGCGGTGGGTCGTCATGGAAACGTCGCGCGCGGCGCGCTCCACGCCGGACACGCCGCCAAGCTGGGCCCCATGACGGCGGCGACCGCCGCGCTGAGGGGCGTCGCCGCCAAGAGCGGAACCCACGTCGGCCAGGCGCTGGTGCAGCAGGGCAACGCGCTCGCCGGCGCCGAGACCGAGAGCGGCATCGCCCGCTTCATCCCGTCGCCGCGCCTGATTTGCAGTTTGCTCGCGCTCTATGGCGCGTTCGGAAACGCGCTTCTGCACGCGGCCCATTTTTCGCCGCTCGCGGCCGGGCTGCTTGCGACGGTGCCGGCGATCCTCCTCGAGAAATTCGCGGTCACGCCGCTGTGGCGACTCTTGTTCCGTTTTCAGGGACAGCCGAGCTCGCCGCTCGAGGAGCTGGTGCTCTCGGAGGCCAAGGCGGTCACGCCGTTTCGCAATGGACGCGGGTTGGTGTCGCTGGTGCGCGACGGACGGTTGGTGCAGTTCGCCGCCACGCTCATCGAATCGCAGGCGGCGCTCTCGGTGCGGGTTGGAGATCGGTTGCAGGTGGAGGAGGTCGACGGGCCACGCGAGCGGGTGACCGTTTCGGTGCCCCCCGAAGACCAGGCGTAAGAAATCGGGCGGAGGCCCGGAAGGAGCACATCATGGAAATTTCGCTGATCACCGCGGGCGCGGCCGTCGTCGCGGTCTTCGTCCTGACGTCGTTCATCATCACGACGTTTTTGCGGAGCGTCGACGCGGGCGAGATCCTGCTCGCCAGCCGCGGGCGCCATCTGCGGATCTATCGCGGTCCGTGCAAGGCGCTGATCGTCCCGGTCATCACCCAGATCCGGCGCATCCCGGCGCAGGCGATCAACGTCGACATCGAGATCACCGATCAGACCGCCGACATCGACGCGGGCGGCCGGCCGGCGCCGGTCAAGGTCACCGTGCGCGCCTCCGCGATCGTCAGCGTCGGCGAAGACGAGGCGATGGTGAACACCGCCGCCAACAAGTTCTTCTCCAAGCTGCCGGCCGAGCAGCTCTCGACCCTCACCGACGTGCTCTCGTCGGCGGGGCGGCGCGCGATCAACCTGCTCTGGCACGATCAACTGTTCAACGCGCGCAACCCGACCACCGCCGCCGCGAGCTCGACCGCGCTCGCGACCACCAACAGCTCGACGGCGCTGGTGGCGACGGGCGGATCGAGCTCGGACGCGCTCGCCAAGCGCGGCGAGGATGACGAGCTGGCGGTGATCATCAAGGACGCCTGCTCGCGCGAGCTGCTCGATCTCGGGCTCTCGTTCAACAGCTTGAACATCCGCGCGGTGCTCAGCGAAGTGGCCGATGCGCGGCGGCGCGAGTCGGCGGCGCGGGCCAAAGCGAGCGCCGACGTGGTGCAGGCGCAAGAGGAGCAGCGGGCGCGGATCGCGCAGCTCGAAGCGGCGCAGAGCATCAACGATCAAGAGCGCGCGCTCAACATGCAGATCGCGTCGAACGGCGCCGAGATCGCCAACGCCGAGGCGACCAAGCAGGCGATGGTGCGCAAGCAGCGCGAGGCCGAGCTGGCGGCGAATCAGATCACCCAGGCGCGCGCCGACGCCGAGCAGAACGTGATTCAGCAGGAGGCCGAAGGCAAGGCGCAGGCGGCGCGCATCCGCGCGATCGCCGAGGCCGAGGCCGACGCGATCCGGCTCAAGGTCAAGGCGCTCACCGACGGCGGCGAGGCCTACATGGATCTGCGCCGGCTCGAGCTCGCGCCCGATCTCACCCACGAAGTGGCGGCGGCGCTCTCGAGCGGGCAGTTCGTCAACTTCGGCACCACCGGCGAGGGCGGCCACAGCGCCGCGGCCTCCGGCTCCGACGACGTCTTGCGGGTGGTGCAGACCCTGCTCGCCGCCCAGGTGATCACCGGCAACGGAAACGGAATCAGCAACAGCAGCGGCAACGGCAACGGCAACAGCGACGGGAAAATCGCCAAGCGTTCGACCCGCGCCCAAGCCGCCGCGCTTCCCGACAGCCCGCCCTACCCCGCGCTTCCGAAGCGGTGATCCGCCGCCTCAGCCGCGCAGCAGCGCTCGCAACTTCTCCTGCCACTCCATTTGTAGATCGCTCAGCTTGAGGCCCTTGCCCTTTTGCGGCGCGGCCTGAAGCAGCCCTTGCGCCGCCGGGTGGGGAAGCCCGTGCAGCTCGATCGAGTCCAGCTCGACCCCTTGCGAAAGCAGCCAGTGCGCGCGTTTTCCAAACGCGATCACCCGCAGCCTCGACGGGCAGCGCGCCCGGGCGCGCGCGAGCTCGCCCGCGATCCGCGCCAAATTCTCCGTCTCGCGCAGCTCGCGATCGCTCGGCGCGCGAAAGGTTCGCCCGTCGCTGGTCGGGCAGCACGCGAGCGCATTGGTGAGCGCGACCTCGCGCAGCTTGGGCGCAAGGCCGAGCGCGGAAAAGCGCGCGCCGTCCCACGGCTCCCACGCCGCCTCGGGCACCTCGGCCAGCCCTTCGGAGACGAGCGCGCGATAGACCAGCTTACCCGCGCGATCTCCCCAAAACGGAATCCCCGACTGATCCGCCCCGCGCGGCCCCGGCGCCTCGCCCATTAAAAGGATGCGCACCGGCCCGCGCGCCGGAAACAGCGGCGCGACCGGCCTGCCGGTGATCCGTCCGTCGAGCGCGCGGGGGCTCATCTCTCGCCGGCATGGTGGCCCGACGGCCCGCGTAGCGTCAACCGGCGTGAAGCGCTATCCTGCGCGCCTCGGAGGCGAGGGATGAAGACACTCGGTGCGATCATGGCGATGACCACGTTGACGATGATGGCGGGAGCCGCGGGCGCGACGCCGGCGAGCGCGGAGGCGGCCAATCCGTTTGCCAAGGCGAGCCCGCTCACGTTTCAGGCGCCGCCGTTCGATAAGATCCATGAATCGGATTATCAGCCGGCGCTCGAAGAGGGGATGAAGGTCCACCTCGACGAGGTGAACCAGATCGCGGACAACCCGGCCAAGCCCACCTTCGCCAACACCATCGTGGCGATGGAGCGCTCCGGGCTGATGCTCACCCGCGTCTCCAAGGTGTTCTTCGCGATCGCGCAGGCCAACACCGATCCCACCTTGCAGAAGATTCAGTCGATCGAGGCGCCCAAGCTGCAGGCGCACTCCGACGCGGTGTTTCTCAATCCGAAGCTGTTCGCGCGCATCGAGGCGATTTATGGCGCGCGCAAGGCGCTGCACCTGCGCGGCGAGGACGAGGTGCTCATCGAGCGCTATCACCACGACTTCGTCCACGCGGGCGCGGCGCTCTCGGAGCCCGACAAGACCAAGCTGCGGGCGCTCAATCAGGAGGAGGCCAAGCTCACCACCGAGTTTCAGACTCGCCTGCTCGCCGCCACCAAGGACGGCGCGCTGGTGGTGAGCGACGTCAAGCAGCTCGACGGACTTTCGCCCGGCGATCTCGCGGCGGCGGCGCAGGCGGCCAAGGCGCGGGGCCTGACCGGCAAGTGGGTGCTCGCGCTGCAGAACACCACCCAGCAGCCGTATCAGGTGACGCTCAAGAATCGGGCGCTGCGCAAGAAACTATTCGAAGCATCGATTCACCGCGCCGATCAGAAGAACGCCGACGACACCCGCGCGATCGGGCAGCGGCTCGCCCAGCTCCGCGCCGACAAGGCCAAGCTGCTCGGCTTTGCCAACTTCGCCGCCTACACCCTCGACGATCAGATGGCCAAGACGCCCGAGGCGGCGATCAAGCTGATGACCGATCTCGTCCCCGCCGCGCTCGCCAAGGCGAAGAGCGAAGCGCAAAAGATGCAGGAGCTCATCGATCATCAGGGCGCCAAGATCACGCTCGAGCCGTGGGACTGGCAGTACTACTCCGAGCAGGTGCGCAAGGCCGAGTACGATCTCGACGAGGCGGAGCTCAAGCCCTATTTCGAGCTCGACCGGGTGCTCAAAGACGGCGTCTTCTACGCCGCGCACAAGCTCTACGGCATCTCGTTCAAAGAGCGCCACGATCTGCCGGTCTATCAGCCCGACGTGCGGGTCTTCGACGTCATCGATTCGAACGGCAAACCGCTCGCGCTCTTTTACGCCGACTATTTCAAGCGCGACAACAAGTCGGGCGGCGCGTGGATGGACAGCTTCGTCGATCAGTCGGGGCTGCTCGGCACCAAGCCGGTGATCTTCAACGTCTGCAACTTCACCAAGCCGGCGCCTGGCCAGCCGGCGCTGCTCAGCTTCGACGACGTCACCACCATGTTCCACGAGTTCGGCCACGCGCTGCACGGCATGTTCTCGAACGTGAAGTATCCGACGCTCGCCGGCACCAACACGCCGCGCGACTTCGTCGAGTTCCCGTCGCAGTTCAATGAGCATTGGGCGCTCGACCCGAAGGTGTTCGCGCACTACGCGCGGCACGAGAAGACCGGCGCGCCGATGCCGCAGGCGCTGGTCGACAAGATCAAGAAGTCGCGCACCTTCAATCAGGGCTACGGCACGCTCGAATATCTCGAAGCGGGGCTGCTGGATATGGCCTGGCACACCCTTTCGCCGGGCGCGCCGCTGCAAGACGCCGCGAGCTTCGGGCCGGCCGCGCTCAAGAGGTTCGGGGTCGCCTACGCGCCGGTGCCGCCGCGTTATCGCTCGAGCTATTTCGCGCATATCTGGGACGGCGGATATGCCGCCGGTTATTACGCCTATCTATGGAGCGCGGTGCTCGACGACGACGCCTACGAGTGGTTCCAGGAGCACGGCGGGCTCACCCGCAAAAATGGTCAGCGCTTCCGCGACATGCTGCTTTCGCGCGGCCACACCGGCGATCTGGCGGCGATGTACCGCGGGTTCCGCGGCCGCGACCCGAGCGTCGAGGCGCTGATGCGCGATCGCGGGCTCACCTCTCCCACCGCCAGCAAGTAGCCACTGCAAACAGTTGTCGTGGGTGGGGATCTCTCCACCCGAGGGGCGTCCTCCACAGCGCAGCCACGCCCGCGCGCGCATTCGCCCCGCGGAAACGTAGAGATTGCGGTCGTAACGACGCGCCGCCCGGTGGTCCGCAGGTTGCACATGCCCGTCGGCAGCCATGCGTTCGGTTTTGCTCCTCGCGCTCGCCTTCGCCCCGCTCCAGCTCGGCTGCTTGAAGTGGGCGGTGCCCGATCACTCGTCGTCGAGTGCGCCGGCGACGGTGCAAGCGCCGCTTCTGCCGCATGATGTTTTCGAGACGCTGAGCGCGCCCGCGGCGGCGCATACCGAGCTGTGCGCCAACGACGGAATGCATCCCAACTTTCCCAACGACGCCGATCGGATCACCAAGATGTTCTGCCAGGATCTGGTGCCGGGCGGATCGATCCCGCA
>JANWLJ010000208.1 GCA_025450955.1 Polyangium sp. (in: bacteria)
AGCGGCGTGCGCGGCCCGGCGAGGAGGATGGTCGGCGAGCCGCCCGCGAGGTGCTCGACGTTGAACGGAAAGCTGCCGCCGAGGAAGGTGTAGATCTCGGCGCCCATCACCTTGACCGGCGCCACGTCGATCCACACCAGGTCGCTGACGATCCCGCCGAGCGAGGCGTAGTCGGGCAGCCCCATGAAGGTCACCAGGCCACTTATGTCGCTGGTGGCGCTCATCGAGGTCGCGCCGATCGCCTGCGGCCCGCCCGACGAGAAATCGACGTAGCGCACCTGGGTCCGCGCCACCACCTTGACCATCGGCGCCGGCGCGCCGTTCTCGTCGACGAGCCGCACGCTGAAGGTGCCGTCGTTCTTGACCAGGCCAATCGGCCCGAGGGTGCGGGTCGGATTCTTGACCGGAAAATTTCCCACCGCGCCCGCGAGCAGGTCGGAGAAGGTGGCGCTCTGATAACCCATCTGCGAGAAGGTCACGATGAAGCTGCCGGCCGGCACCTTCTGCACCTGGAACACGCCGTTCATGTCGCTCATCGCGGTCAAGGTCGCCGCCGCCGAGACCACCTGCACCGTCACGCCCGCGAGCGGCATCTCGTTCGACGCGTCGACCACCACGCCGCCGACCACGCCGGTCGGGTTGTCGTTGCCGACGTTGACCGTCGAGTCGTTGCAGCCGCCAAGCCCGCAGGCGACTGCGGCGGTCAGGAGCGCGAGGTTTCGGAGTTGCCGCATGTGGAGCGTCCTTTCGTTAAGCCTTTAATTCCCGCCGAGCAGGATCACCGCCTGCCCGATCGTCTGTTGATGCTGGGAGACGCCGATGCCGACGCCGAGCCCGACTCCGAGCGCCACCGCGCCGGCCGCGCCGCCCACCACGTACCAAAAATATTTCGAGTGATGAAAGCGATCGAAATGATCACGGGTCGAGACGCTGAAGCGCTGCCACCAATTCGGCCGGACCGGCGGCTTGGGCGGAATGTAGATGCCGTCGAGGCGCACGCCGCGGAGGAGCTCGCCGGTGAGCGCGTGCGCGGCGCTCGGCGCGCCGTCGGCGGTGGTCACGATCGACGCGCGCTTGAGGATCCGGTTCGGCCGCGCGTCATAGAGGTAGGCGGTCAAGCGGGTGTCGCCGGTCGGCGCGGCCACCTTGGCGAATCGCACCAGCACCAGCATCTTCACCCCGAGCACGCCGCACGCGGCCGCGAGCCCGGCCGGGGTGTCGCTCTCGTCGAGGTGCGCGCGCGCCCGCTCGAGATCGGCGATCGGGTGCTTGGGATAACGGGTGAGCGACTCGAGCGCGGTCGCCTGATCGCCCGAGCCGTTCTCCTCGACGACGGTGGTGAGCGGCGCCCAGCCGCGGCGCCGGACGCTCACGTAGTTCGGTCCGGGCGGCGCCGCCACCGCGTCGGTGGGCGTGGGCTTGTCGAGCTTCACCCCATTCAGCCAGGCGACCGCGCCGTTCGGATCGCTGTCGACCACCAGCTTGCCCGGGCCGAGCGTCTCGAAGAGCAGCTTGGCCTCGATCACCATCTTCTTCATTTGCGGCGGAAAGGTGGTCGGGTCGTACTCGACCTTGGGATCGAGCACGAAGACGTAGCGGAGCGCGTCGCGCGCGCCGTCGAGATCGCCGTCGAAGAAGCGGGTCTTGGCGAGCTTGATCCAGGCGTCCCGGAGCGGGGTCACGCCGCCGCCGCGCGCGGCGAGCTCGGGCAGGTAGCGCTGATAGGACGCGATCGCGCCGGTGATGAGCGTCTTGGCCTTGGCGAGATCCATCTGCTGAAAGGCGGTCTCGGCGTCGATGATCGCGAGATCGGCGCGGCCGAGCGCGCGCGCGACCTCGACCGGCGGCTCGAGCCGATCGACCACCGAGGTGAACGCGAAGCGCCCGTCGGCGGCGAGCGCGGCGCCCACCTGCGCCTCGACCGGATCGGCCAGCGCCTTGCCGCCCGGATCCTCGTCGTAGGCGCGCACGGTGATCGGCACCGGCTCGGCCGACGCGACCTTCGCGCCAAAAGCGAGCGCGCCGGCCGTCAGCACGGTCCATGCGAGGGTCAGCCGATATGACATGCCGCAGCAACGGTATCCCAGCCGCGCGCACTCCGTCAAGAAAGGCCGAAAACACCTTTGACCGGGGCCGAGGTCGATTTTATCCTCGAACGAGAACCCCATGCGCGAACAGATCGAGGCTGCGCTCGCCGAGCTTCGCCCGTCGCTTCAGCTCGACGGCGGCGACGTCAAGCTGCTCGACATCTCGCCGTCGGGGGTGGTGCGCGTCGGACTGACCGGCTCGTGCGCCGGCTGTCCGCTCTCCCGCCTGCTCTTGCAGATCGGGATCGAGCAGAGCTTGAAGGCGCGGCTTCCGGAGGTGACGGGCGTGGTGACGGTCGACGAGCGGCGCGAGACCGGCGGGGCTACTTCGGGCGGCGGCCGGTGATCTGGTCGACCACGTCGGCGTTGGGATCGGCGGCGGCGTTGGGATCGGGCGCGGTCACCGCGTCGATGAAGCCATCCTTGTGCACCACCGGCCCCGCGTGCTCCTTGCGCGACTGATCGACCAGCGGATAGACGCGGGTCTGCATGAGCGAGATCGAAAAGTTACCGTAGAACGACGACTGGTCGATCGCCCACAGCGTGTAGTCGCCCGACGGTGGCCACTCGAGGTGATCGAGCGTGACGTCGTCCTTGGTGCGCATCGCCTTCATCTTCATCTGCGCCGGGCCGTAGCGGTTCTCCATCAGCTTGGCGAAGTCGTCGAACTTCTTGCCGGCGAACACCGGGTGCTCGGCGTTGAACGCGATGTACTGCTTGTAGAGCCGGTCGTGCCAGAAGAAGAGGAAGCGCCGCTGATCCTTCTCCCAGCGCACCAGCATCGACTCGTCGTTGTTGTGGCCGAACTCGTTGGCGACGATCGAGGTGTCCCAGCCGGTCTTCTTCTCGTCGAACTTGGTGAACGAGCCTTTGATCTTGTCGTCGATCGCCTGCTCGGCCTTGCGCAGCAGATCCTGCTGGTAGACGTCCTCGGTCTTCTTGATCTGATCGGCGTAGCGGGCGTGCTCCTCGGCGTAGATCACCTTGAGGCAGTCCTCGGGGGACATGCCCCACTTGTACTTGCCCATGAGCTCGGAGACCGCGCGCGCGTTCGGCGGCGGCCCGCTCACCGACGAGCTGGCGTGGCTCCGTCTCTTCTTCTTCGCCTGCGCGACGGCGGGGACGACGAACAGCGCGCAAGCGGCCAGGACCAACGTGCGTCGCATCGAATTCCTCCTCGGGTTCCCGCGAAGCCTAGCACACAGGTATCATCGGCTCCATGCCGCTCCTCGAGATCGTGCAGGTGGGCGACCCGGTCTTGCGCGCCGTCGCGCGCGCGGTCACTCAGGAAGAGCTCGCCCGACCCGAGCTTTTGAGCCTCATCGATGACATGCGCGAGACCATGCGCGCCGCGCCCGGAGTCGGGCTGGCCGCGCCGCAAATCGGGATCGGGCTCAAGCTGGCGGTGATCGAAGATCCGGCCTCGGTCTCGGCCGAGGACCGCGCCTCGCGCGAGCGCGAGCCGGTGCCGTTTCACGTGATCGTCAATCCCACGCTCACCGTCGAGGAATCGGAGCCGGCGCGCTTCTACGAAGGATGCCTGAGCCTGTCGGGCTTCGCCGCCGAAGTGGCGCGCGCGCGCGCAGTGCGGGTCGACGCGCTCGACGAGCACGGCCGTCCGATCACCATCCGCGCGCGCGGCTGGTACGCGCGAATCCTCCAGCACGAGATCGATCACTTGAACGGGACGCTCTACATCGATCGAATGGACACCCGCACCTTCCGTCGCGTCGACTGAAACGAGTCGCCCTCCGATCTCAGGTTGACGGAACCGCAAGCACATCGACGGTGAGAGATGAAATCCAGCCGCCCCAAATTGGGCGGTTTTCTCTGGTTGAACGGAGCACAAGGAAGTGGGTGCCTCCCATCTCTCCGGCGAGCTTGGCCAGCATCGGATAGAACTCCGACTCGCTATTACGCAGGCCATCCGCTCCCATTCCCCCGTATGAAACACTCACTTCGATGAGCCCAATCTCGTGTGCCCCCGACGGGGCGATTCCGATCGCCGGGGCGGCGGGCCCGCGCGTCGGAGCGTCCACCAGCCTCGTCGAGCGGTAGGAGTAGCGGTTGCCCCCGAGATTCTCGATGAGCGTCTGTTCGTCGGGCCGCTCGATGGAGTGCCCGTATCCGCACGAGGCAGCGGTCATCGTCACAAAAGCAGCGAAAACCCAGCAGCGACGGTTTATCCGGCGGTTCATCTTTGGTTTTGACGGCACGCGCCGCCACTTATTCGATGGGCCTGAGCGTTCCCCCGGTTTGCAGCGGGCTAAGGACCGATCTTGACGACCTTCGACGGGTCGCGCGAGAGCGACACCGAGGCGCCGGTGAGCGCGTCGGGATCGATCGCGACGTTGAGCTCGACCCCGTCGACCGCGCCGTGGCAGCCGCCGCACACCGAGTTGAAGAATTTTTGCGGCACGCCGCGCGAGATGAATTCGCCCGGCCCGAGCTGATCCTCCTCGGTCATGGTGAAGACCGGCTTGCCCGACGCGTCTTGCAGCTCGACGATCATCGGAGTGAGCGCGGGCAGCTCGAGCTGCACGCTGCCGTCTTGGGCGAGCGGCGCGGTGCCGAGCAGGGTTCGGTTCGAGTAGACCATCTGCGAGCCGGTCTGCCCCGCCATCGCCGCCGCCAGATCGGCCGGCGGCGGATTGTCGAGATAGAGCGCGACCTGGGTCGCCTTGCGCATGAGGTCGACCATCCGTCCGGTGCGCAGGTTGGCGCCGAGCAGCGTCGCCAGCATCGGCAGATCGGGGTAGTGGACGATCCCGTGGGCGGCGTCCATCTGCGGCGTGGCTTGCCCGCCGAAGATCAGCTGGGTGTAGTTGTCGAACATCTCGTGCGGCTCGCGCTTGTAGACCAGCTCGGCCTCCACCACCGACGAGGCGCCGCCGGAAAATCCCGCCACCTGGGTGCGCGCGCCCGAGATCGGATCGATCACGTCGAGGTCGTAGCGCACCGTGCTCGCGGCGCCGAGATCGGTCACCTGCGGCGCGTAGGAGACGAGATAGCGCCCGTCGGGCAGCGAAAACGGCGAGCGGTAGGCGCCCTGGGTCGGCCCGGCGCGCCCGGTCGCCGCCGGGTCGAGGATCTGCACCGACTTCATGAAGGTGATGTCGTTGCGATCGGCTTCGAACGGCCCGACCGATCGGTTGAAGGTGGCGATCGTCCCGCCCGCGCCCTTACAGCCGACGTCGGAGAAGATGAGCACGAAGTTGCGATCGATCCCTTCGCGGATCTCGGTCGCCTGCGAATATCCCACCGACGGGTGCATCGAGCCGTCGAGCGCCGGCGACATCGAGCGCTGCCCGAGCAGCGGATGATAGTCGGTGAGATCCCAGTTCATCCGCCGCCCGCTCAATTGATAAAACTCGGGCGTCGCCTTCTCCGAGGTCATGGTGATCTCGCCGTTCTCCATCATCGCCGGCGTCAGCTCGTCGCCGCTGAGCGCGGTCATCTGCTCGGGCGGGCCGTAGCCCGCGCCCATCGGATGCATGCGCCAGAGATCGGTCTGCGGCAGAAGATATTTCGGCGAGCGGGTCGGCCCCACGCCCGCCTTGCCGCGCGTCGAGGCGAACACCAGCGTGCCGTCGGCGGCGTACATCGGATCGAGGTTGTCGACGGAGAGGCCGTTCACCTTCTGGCCGTTGCCGTCGGTGATCTTGGTGCAGGTGTGCGCGGCGTCGAGCGTGACCTCGTAGAGATCGAGCGTGTCGGCCGCCCCGAGGCGCATCGCGAACGCCACCTTGCTGGTGTCGAAGCTGACGTCGGGACGGCGCACGTCGACGTTCGAGCGGTCGGGCAAGACGCCCGCGCAGTTGTCGAGCAGGCTGCCCACCACCGTCGCCGCGCTCTCGTCGATCTGGCCGAGCCCGTTCTTGAGCGGCACCGCGCCGAGCACCAGATCCGCGCCCGGCCGATAGGTGTCGAAGTCGATCAGCCGATCCCCGTCGGGCGGCCGCACCACCGCGATGAGCGGCAGCGAGTCGCCCTGGTTCATCGGGTCGACCTGGCCTTTGGCGAGGAGCGCCTGCCGCTCGAGGCGATGCCACTCGACGATGGTGCAAAACGGCGTCGACGCCTCGCTCCACGGCTGCGGGCACAGGGTCGGATCGATCACCTCGCCCGGCGACTGAAGCGGCGGCCCACCGCGATGCACCAGGCCGAGCCCGCCCTCCTTCGCCGCGACGATCGGCTTTTTCACCAGCCGGCTCTGCCGCACGTCGGGCACGTCGGGATCGAGGAAGTGCTCGAGCAGCCGCGCGAAGCGATAGTTGTCGTGGAGGGTGAAGGCGGAGAAGAAGCCGCGATCGCCCGAGCGCAGCTTGAAGTCGTTGGCGCCGCCCGGCGAGTGGCACCCTTCGAGCGCGCAGCCGCGCTTGAGGAAGACCGGCATCACTTCGTTGTCGAAGAACTTCTCACCGTCGGAAAGATTGGTCGCGAGCGGCGAGACGCCGACCTCGGTGGCCCAGGCGAGCAGGTTCTTCCAGTCCTTGTCGTCCTTCGATTGAAAGAACACTCCGCCGGTGTGAGAGAAGCCGCCCGCCGCGGGCGAGAGCGGCTTGAGCAGAATCTGCGAGGTCTCCGGCGGAGAGGCGACGAACGCCTGCGCCTCGAGGAAGTTGAACTTCGAGGCGTCGCCGCCTCCGCCCGCGCACGCGAGGAAAAAGTCGCTCGACTCGCCCGAGTGGCAGGTGCCGAACGCGCAGCTCTTGCCGAGCAGCGGCTCGACGTTGGCGACGAAGTCTTTGAACGGCTGCGAGCTGGTGTCGACCATCCCGATCTGCGCCGCCACTTCCGGACGCACCGTCTGAAAATCGGAGCGGCAGGCGCCCGCGCCCATCTGCTCGGGCTTCTGCATCACCGAGCCGTCCTCTTGCGCGCCGTTGGCCATCCACTGCTGCAGCTCGAAGAAGGCGTTCGACTCGACGCTGATGGTGTTGCCGCCCGCGTGCTGAATCTCGGAGGTGAGAAACACCGTCTTGCCGTCGGTGCGCCCGGAATAGGGAATCGGCGGCACCGCCGCGCCCGAGGCCTTGAGAAGGAGCAGCGGCACCGGATAGGAGCCGTAGGTGCGCAGCACGTCGCGCCGCTTGGTGATCGCTTCGTAGCTGGTGAGATCGAGGTTGCCGAGCGCGTTGCCGGTGCCGTCGTTTTCGTGACAGCCGCCCTGTTGGCGCACGCAGCTGGCGGTGAGGATCGGCTGGATCACCCGCTCGTAGTACATCGGCGCCGCCGCCGGACCGTCGTCGCACCCGGCTGCTGAGACGCCGAGCAGCGTGCCCACGAGCGAAAGTGCGAGGAGTCGATGAGAACGCATCCGCTGAAATCGTACCTTGCCGAAGGGGACTACTTCAAGCGGCCGAGCGCGGCGCTCGCGACCGAACGCACCAGCGGATCGGTGTCGCTCGTCGCCGCTTGCAACGCGGTGGCCGCGCCGGCATCGCCGATTTGGCCGAGCGCCCAGGCCGCCGCCTTGCGCACGAGCGGCGAGCTGTCGCCGGTGAGCAGCGTCGAGAGCGCGCCGACCGCCGCGCGATCCTCGACGAAGCCGGCGGTCATCACCGCCTGCCTGCGCACGTTCACGTCCGCGTCGCCGAAGAGCGGCAGAAGCGGCTGCGCGGAGGTGACCGCTTTTTCACCCGGCTTGGCGCGCAGCTCGCGCACCGCCGCGAGCGACGCCGCACGCACTCCGGCGAGCGGCGAGGCGAACGCAACCTGGAGCGCGGCCAGCCCGAGCGGATGGCCGATCTGTCCGATCGCGCGCGCCGCCGCGATCCCCGAAGCCTCGTCGAGCGGTTTCGCGAGATAGGCCGACAGTGCGCTCAGCGTGTTGTAGTCGCGCATCCCGCCGAGCACATCGGCCGCGTTGCGCGCCGCCACCGGATCGGAAGCGGTCAGGCGCGCCTCCATCTGCGAGATCACCTGATCGCGCACGCCGCGCTTGGTGAGCCACCAGCCCGCCGCCTCGCGCACCCGATACGACGGGCTGTCGACCAGCCCGAGCACCGGCTTGACGCACGACATGCACGCCAGCTTCTCGGCCCGCTCGAGCTCGGCGAGCACCGTCTGCTCCGAGCCGGAGGCGATCGCGCTCTCGATCGCGATCGTCGAGCCGCCCCGCCCCGCCCACGCGGTCGCCGAGAGCATTCCGATGGTGAGCCCCACGATCATTCCGTTGCGAATGAGCTTGCGCATCTCAGTACCCTCCCGGCTTGTTCTCACGCGAGAAGTATTGACCGCCGTTGTCGGCCATCAGGTCGAGCAGATAGTACTCGTCGGGCGTGAGCTGATATTTCGGATCCGCGCCGTCGAAGCCGTTGTAGACGCCGACCTCGGCCGGGTGCTGCGGCTTGGTGGCGCGCGAGCCGAACGCGCCGTCGTTCAGGTCGATCGCCGGATAACGCGCCGGCGGATTTAGCATCTGGATCATCACCGAGGCGTAGGCGTCGCCCGGCTCGACGTAGGTCTTGATCTCGCCGGCGGTCACCATCACCTGCTTCTCGCGCAGCGCCATCGACGGGCCCATCAGCGACACGTGCGACGCGCTGTAGGTGTACATGTTGCCGCCGAACGAGAGCGTCACCGGCTTGCCGGTCAGATCGAAGGTCCAGCTGAAGGTGGTCATGTCGGTGAGGTCGGTGAGCGTGTAGCTCGGGTTGGCCGCGCCCGGCTGACCGTTGTGGCAGTCGGCGCAGTGCGCGTCGAAGATCGGCTGCAGCGCCTTGTCCCACGGCACGCCCATCACCTTGTCCGGCGAGAAGTCGGTCGACATCCGCTGCTGGCGATCTTCGCCCGGGAAGTCGAGCGCCGCCGCGCCGAGCGCCTGCAGCGTCGAGGAGCCGGGAGCGATCTGGATCGCCTCGGTGCGGCTCTCGTGGCAGCCGCCGCACACCCGCGCCTCGCCGGGGCGGCCCTGGATCCACAAAGGCTCGGACGCGTTGTCGCCGCCGGGCGCGCCGTTCGACGCGACCGCCAGACCGTACTTGTCGATGAGCTGCAACCGCACCGGCGTGTTGGCCGGGATGAGCGCCTTGAACGATCCGTCGGCGCCCACGTCGGCTTCGCCGAGCCGCGACTGCCCGTCGAACTCGGTCAGGCCGAAGTCGCTCGGGAACCCCTCCTCCGACGAGAAGCCCTCCGAGATGCGCACCTTCTTGACCGAGCCCGGCGTCAGGCTCGGGAACATCGTCGAGTCGTAGACGTTGATCGCGGCCAGCATGGTCGACTGGGTGCCCTGGGCCATGAACGCGCCCTTGAGCGCGGGCGGCTCGGCGCGCTTGACGATCGGCAGCGGGCTCACCTCCCACGATCCGACGTCGTTGACCACCGGGAAGCGCTGGTGGCTCTGCGCGTCGTAGACGTAGATGCCGAAGTCGGGGTTGGCCTTGGCCATCGCCAGCACCTCGGTCTCGACCGGGCCGTCGGCCCACGAGACCAGATACTTGTCGGTCTTGCCGGCGAGCGGCACCACGTCGTAGTAGCGGCCGACGCCGGTGAACGAGGGCGTGCGATCGCCCGGCACATCCGGAGTCAGATCCTGCGCCGAGGAGCGCGCCTCGGACTGCATCGAGACGTCGGTGCCGCCGAGGTTGACGAGCAGGAGCTTGCCGGCCTGGAAGGTGCGATCGCGCGAGGTGCCGATCGAGACCAGCACGCCGGGCGAAACTTCTTTGGCGCGGAGATAGCTGTTGGTCAGCCCCTTGCCCTCGCGGCCGAAGCCTTCGCGGGTGCCGGTCATGTCCTGATTGAGGATGGTGAGATCGCCTTCGTTGGTCTCGCCGAGGTGGCGCCACTCGGTGAGCAGGATGCGCCCGTCGGAGAGCAGGGTCGGCGCGACCCGGTGCGAGACGTTGCGCGGCCCGAGCTGCAGGTCCGAGCCGTCGAGGTTCATGGTCGCGGCCTGCGCGGTCTTGGCGCGCTCGTACTCGTCTTGGAACTGCGGCACCGCCGGCCCCTCGACGTTGGTGTTGGTGACGAAGAAGATCCGCCCGCCCGGGATGTAGATCGGATCGACCTGATCGTTCGGGCCGGCGGTCACCTGGCAGGCGCCGACCGAGACCTTGCCCATGGCGGCGTCGCACGGGTTCGACCCGTCGACGTTGACGCGATAGATATGATAGTTGTCGTCGCCGGGCGCCTTGCCGGAGAACACCAGCTCGCGCGCGTCGAACGAGAGGTCGACCGAGTTGACGTCGCCGCCCTTCCAGTTGGTGAGGTTCTTGCGAACCCCGCTCGCGGTCGGAGGCGTGAGCGTGAACAGGTTGCCGTCGGTGCCGCCGCCGGCGTACTCGAAGACGTTGCCCGTCTCCTGCACCGTCCGCTGAATGAACGCGATCGACGGGATGCCGCCGAGCACGTTGCCTTGCCCGCCGCTACAGCCGACCACCCCGGTCGACAAGACGGGCAGGAGCATGAGTGTGAGGTGCCTGATGCGCATCTTCGTCCCTCCGCGACCGCTCCCTTACGCAAGCGGCGGGCCGAATTTGGGCTCAGTGATTCTCGTCGGTTGACGGCACGAGCGCGGTCGCGTTGGGGGCGATGGCCCCCGCGCCTCCGTCCCCTTGTGGCTCTTGGCCCCCCGCGGTCTCCTCCTTCAGATCCTCTTCCGGATGTTTGGAGTAGACCGCGCGCTGGCCGGGTCCGGAGTAGTCGATCCAGAATCCGCTCACCTTGCGCCCGACGTCGAGGTGGACGAAGTCGGAGTTGGGATAGTAGCCGACGCCGACGCGCTTGAAGCTCTCGCGCAGATAGTCGCGCAAGGTGGTGTTGGGCACGCCGTCGATGCGGAAGTCGCAGGCCAGCCCCTTTTTGTGCGGGCTCTTCGGATTGCCCTTCTTGCGCGCGACCCGCGGCGCGCGATAGCCGTCGACGACCATCACCTTCTTGTCGCCGAAGTGGCGCGCGGTGGCGTAGATGAGCTCGGCCAGGCGCGACGACATGTGGTGCACCCGCCCGGTGTAGTGGCAGCGGAGAAAATGGTTCCAGCCGCGGAGCTGCTTCTGCCCGAAGCGGCCGCGCCGATCGGGCTCGAGCCGGAAGATCTCGTGGGTGTTGATCTCGAACAGCTCGATGGTCGGATTCGGATTCGGCCGCGTGCGGTGGCCGCGCGCGTCGACGAACGCCGGCGCGCAGGTCACCATCGTGACGGCGGCGCAGAGGAGGAAAAAACGCGTCACCCTCGTAGGATTCGCGCCGCTCGGCAGCGTGTCAAATTTTGGCGCGACGATCTGGCAGTGACGAACGCACACTCCGCCGCCAGCTTGTCACCGTCGCGCGAGCCGCGAGCGCGGACCCGGGCGAAAGCGCGCGGAGGCCGGCGCGGCACGCGGCTTGCTGAACCGGGCGGCGATGAAGCGAGCGCTCGCGCTGTTACTCCTTTTCGCCGCCGCGCCCGCCGGCGCCGAATCGCTCGCCGCGGTCGGTCCCACCGTCGAGAAACCGGCCGAAAAAACGGCGATAAAGCCGGAGGAAAAACCTGGCGAAAAAGAGTTTGTCGAATGCAATAAATATCCCCCCGAAAAACGTTTTCGC
>JANWLJ010000209.1 GCA_025450955.1 Polyangium sp. (in: bacteria)
TCGCCGAGCGGCTGCTGCTCGCCAAGCGATCGATCATCGTCGCCGGCACCACCTCGGGCTCGGAGCCGCTTTTGCACGCGGCCGCCAACGTCGCCGGGGCGCTCGTCCGGCGCGGCCACGACGCCAAGCTCGCGCTCACGCTGCCCGAGTGCAACAGCCTCGGCCTCGCGCTGCAAGGCGGCCTCAGCCTCGAGGCGGCGCTCGCGATCTTGCGCGCCGGCAGCGCCGACACGCTGGTGGTGGTGGAAAACGATCTGTTCGAGCGGCTGGAAGACGCGCGCGCCATTGAGCTCCTCGACGCCGCGCCCCATCTGGTGGTGCTCGATCATCTGCCGACCGAGACCGCGCTGCGCGCCGAGATCATCCTGCCCGCGGCCACGTTCGCCGAGAGCTCGGGCACGCTGGTCTCGAGCGAGGGCCGGGCGCAGCGATTCTTCGACACCCTGGCGCCGGCCGGCGAGATCCGACCGAGCTGGCGCTGGCTCGACGAGATCCTGGTCGCCGCCGGCCGCAGCGAACGGTTCGGCGATCTCGATTCGGTCCTCGCCGCGCTCGCCCGAGAGCTTCCCGCACTCGCGCCGGTGGTCGACGCCGCGCCCTCGGCAAAATTTCGCGAGGTGGGTCAGAAGGTGCCGCGCGAGCCCGCGCGCTATAGCGGCCGCACCGCCAAGCTGGCGCAGCTCACCGTCCACGAGCCGCCGCCGCCGCGCGATCCCGACGCGCCGCTCGACCACTCGATGGAGGGCTTTCCCGGCCAGCCGCCCGCATCGCTGATCCCGCGCTTCTGGTCGCCGGGATGGAACTCGATTCAGGCGCTCAACCGATTTCAAGAGGAGGTCGGCGGTCCGCTGCGCGGCGGCGATCCCGGCGTGCGGCTGCTCGCGCCGGCCGGCACCGCGCCCTATTTCCCGAACCCGCCCGCGCCCTTTTCGCCGCAACCAGCAAAGTGGCTGATCGTTCCGCGCTACAGCCTGTTCGGCTCCGAGGAGCTGAGCCGCCTGTCGCCCGGGATCGCCGCCCGCACTCCCGCGCCCGAGCTGACCCTCCACCCCGACGACGCCGGAGCTTTCCGAATCGCGGCAGGTGAGCGGGTGGTCCTCACCCTCGGTGAGCGCAAGCTCGATCTGCCGCTGCGCATCTCGCCCGCGCTGCCGCGCGGAGTCGCCGCGCTCACCCTCCTCACCGGCCTGCGCGGCATTTCGCTTCCGGCCTGGGGCGCGCTCGCGCCGGCGGAGCCGCGATGACCCCGCTCGCGCTCGGTCTCCTCAACGTCTTTTTCGTGCTGCTGGTCAGCCTCACGCTCGCCGCCGGCCTGATCTGGGTCGAGCGCCGCCTGCTCGCGCTCTGGCAAGATCGCTACGGCCCGAACCGGGTCGGCCCGCTCGGCCTTTTGCAGGTGCTCGCCGACGCGATCAAGATCCTCACCAAGCAGGACTGGATCCCGCCGTTCGCCGACCGCGCGGTGTTCGTGATCGCGCCCGGGGTGATCATGGTGACGGTGCTGCTCTCGTTGGCGGTGGTCCCGATCACCCCCGCGATCGGCGTCGTCGATCTCAACGTCGGCCTCCTGTTCTTCCTCGCGATGTCCTCGCTCGGGGTCTACAGCGTGGTGCTCGCCGGCTGGTCCTCCGACAGCAAGTACGCGCTCCTTGGCGCGCTGCGCGCGGCGGCGCAGATGCTCAGCTACGAAGTGTTCATGGGGCTCTCGCTCATGGGCGTGGTCCTCATCGCCGGCTCGTTCGATCTGCGCAAGATCGTCGATGCGCAGGCGCGCCTGTGGTTCTGCATCCCGCAGCTGGTCGGCTTCGTGGTCTTCCTGATCGCCGGGATCGCCGAGACCCGCCGGCTGCCGTTCGATCTGCCCGAGGCCGAGAGCGAGCTGGTCGCCGGCTTTCACACCGAATACTCGGGAATGAAATTCGGCATGTTTTTCGTCGGCGAATATCTCGGCGTGATTCTCATTTCAGCGATGATCACCACCCTCTTCTTCGGCGGCTGGCGCGGTCCGTTTCTACCGCCGATCGTCTGGTTTCTCATCAAGACCTTCGCCTTCATCGCCTTCTTCGTGCTCTTGCGCGCCTCCTTGCCGCGGCCTCGCTACGACCAGCTCATGGCCTACGGCTGGAAGCTGCTTTTGCCCTTGAGCCTTCTCAACCTGGCGGTGACCGCCGCGGTGGTGATCGCGATCCATCACGGCGGCGGAGCGTAGGAGGCGCGATGCTGAGTCAGCTTCAGACCCTGTGGCTCATCTTCCTGCACCTGTTTCACCGACGGGTGACGGTCGAGTATCCCGAGCACAAGGCCTACCTGCCGCCGCGCTGGCGCGGCCGGATCATCCTCTCGCGCGATCCCGACGGCGAGGAGCGCTGCGTCGCCTGCTATTTGTGCGCGGTCGCCTGTCCGGTCGACTGCATCGCGCTCCATGCCACCGAGGACGAGCACGGCCGGCGCTTTCCCGACTTCTACCGCATCAATTTTTCGCGCTGCATCTTCTGCGGCTACTGCGAAGAGGCCTGCCCCACCTACGCCATTCAGCTCACCCCCGATTACGAGATGAGCGAATACCGCCGCCATAATCTGGTGTACGAAAAAGAGGACCTGCTGATAAGCGGTCAGGGGAAATATCCCGGTTATAATTTTTATCGCGTCGCCGGCCTGGCGATCGGCGGCAAGGACAAGGGCGAGGCCGAAAACGAGCGCCCGCCCGTCGACCTGAAGAAGCTGGTGCCATGAACGCGCCGTTCTACGTCGCCGGCGCGATCGCGCTCGTCTCGACGCTGCTGGTGATCACCCGGGCGAGCGCTGTGCACGCGCTCCTTTATTTGATCGTTTCGTTATTGGCGATCGCGGTGATCTTTTTTCAGCTCGGCGCGCCGTTCATCGCCGCGCTCGAGGTGATCATCTACGCCGGCGCGATCATGGTGGTGTTCGTGTTCGTGGTGATGCTGCTCAACCTCGGCCCGCGCTCGGTCGACGCCGAGCGCGCCTGGCTCTCTCCGGTCGGCTTCGTCGGTCCGATCGTGCTCGGCGCGATCCTCGCCGCCGAGCTGCTCTACATCGTTTCGATCGCGCCGCGCCCCGGCTCGGCCTCGTCGCTGGTGTCGCCCACCGCCGTCGGCGCGAGCCTGTTCGGTCCCTATTACCTCGGCGTCGAGCTCGGCTCGTTTCTCCTCCTCGCAGGGCTGGTCGGCGCGCTCCATCTCGCGCGTTCGACCGAGCAGGCGGCGCGCTGATGTTCCCGGTGCCGGCGAACGTGGCGCTCGGCCTGGCCGCGCTCCTGTTTTTGATAGGCCTGGTCGGCGTGCTGGTGCGCCGCAACCTGGTGTTCATCCTCCTGTCGATCGAGATCATGCTCAACGCGGCCGGGCTCGCCTTCGTGGTCGGCGGCGCGCGCTGGCACCAGCCCGACGGGCAGGTGATGTTCCTCTTCATCCTCGCGGTCGCCGCCGCCGAGGTGTCGGTCGGCCTCGGGCTGGTCTTGCGCCTGCACCGGCAGGGCGACAGCCTCGACGTCGACGCCGCGTCGAGCTTGCGAGGCTGAGATGCTCGACTGGCTGTGGCTCATCCCCGCGCTCCCCCTGACCGGCTTCGTGGTGCTGGCGCTCGCCGGCTTCCGGATGCCGAAGTGGGCGATCGCGGCGATCGGCGTCGGCTCGATCGCGCTCGGCTTCGCCGCGTCGCTGGTGGTGGCGATCCGCTTCTTCGTCACCCCGCCGGCCGATTTTTCGTACACACAAATTCTCTGGCGCTGGATTCCCGTCGGCAACTTCCAACCGACCATCGGCTTTCGCCTCGACGCGCTCTCGCTGGTGATGGTGCTGGTGGTCGCCGGGGTGGCGCTGCTCATCCACCTCTACGCCTCGGCGTCGATGCGGCACGAGCCCGGCTACGCGCGTTTCTTCGCCTACATGAATCTGTTCGTCGCCTCGATGCTCACGCTGCTCCTCGCCGACAACCTGCTCCTCCTCTATCTCGGCTGGGAAGGCGTCGGCCTGTGCAGCTATCTCCTCATCGGCTTCTGGTACGAGGACGAAGCGAACGGGATCGCAGCGCAGAAGGCCTTCATCGTCACCCGCATCGGCGACGTCTCGCTCGCGGTCGGAATCTTTTTGCTCTTCACCCAGCTCGGCACCCTCGACCTGCACCAGATTCTCGCGCTCGCGCCCGCGCACTTTGTAAAAGGCGGCGGCCTGGCGCTGGCGGCGGCGCTGCTCCTCCTCGGCGGCGCGGTCGGCAAATCGGCGCAGCTCCCGCTTCAGACCTGGCTCCCCGACGCGATGGCCGGCCCCACTCCGGTCTCCGCGCTCATTCACGCCGCGACCATGGTGACCGCCGGCGTCTATCTGATCGCGCGCACCCACACGCTCTTCGAGCTGGCGCCCGCCGCCGAGCTGGCGGTGGCGGCGATCGGCGCGGCCACGCTGCTCCTCGCCGGCGTGAGCGCGCTCTTTCAACGCGACATCAAGCGCGTGCTCGCCTATTCGACCATCAGCCAGATCGGCTACATGTTCCTCGCGCTCGGCGTGGGCGCCTGGTCGGCGGCGATTCTCCACTTCATGACCCACGCCTTTTTCAAGTCGCTCCTGTTTCTCGCCGCCGGGGTGGTGATCGACGCGCTTCATCACGAGCACGACATCTACAAAATGGGCGGGCTGCGCCGCTCGCTGCCGGTCGCGTTCTGGACCTTCCTCATCGCCGGCGCCTCTTTGTCCGGCGTCCCGATCGTGACCGCGGGCTTTTACAGCAAGGACTGGATCCTCGACGAGGCGTGGTCGCTCGGTGCGGGCGGCCCGTGGCTGTGGGCCGCCGGCCTCGTCGGTGCGCTGCTCACCGCGATCTATATCTTTCGCGTCATCTTTTTGGTTTTTTTTGGCGAGCAGAAGCAGGCGCCCCAGCCCGAACGGCGCGGCCGCATTCCGGTGGTGCTGATCATTTTGGCGGTGCTCTCGATCATCGGCGGTCTTCTCGAAGTGCCGCGCACTCTCGGCGGCCTCTCCATTTTCTCGCGCTTCCTCGGCACCGCGCTCCCCGCCGGCCGCACGCTCTCTCCCGGTTTGGAAGCCAGCCTCGAGCTCATCGCCGCGCTCGCCGCGTTTGGCGGGATCGCGA
>JANWLJ010000210.1 GCA_025450955.1 Polyangium sp. (in: bacteria)
ATCCAGCGGCCCCACGCGGCCTCGCGACGCGGCCGGCGCACCGGCGGCAGCGAGCCCGACGGGCGCTCCTTCATCATCGTCGGACCCACCGCCTGGCGCGCCGGTGCCGAGGGCGCGGCCACATCCATCATCACCGTCTTCTGGCTCGAGACCGGCGCGCCCGCGGGCGCTTGCGACGGCGGCGGCGGCGCCGCGGGCGGCGGCAGCGACGAGGCCATGCCGCCCGGCTTTGCCGGCGTGCTCGACCCGCCCGCGAGCTTCTGCACCTCCGGCGGCGCCTCCTGCAGGATGGCTGTCTTCTGATCCTTGGGGTCGGAGGACATGTCGCGGGCATCATAGCCCGTCTAGAGCCGCTTGACGAGGAGCGGACGCGGGCGGCATAGTTTGCGACCATGAGAAGATCCTTTTTCTCCGGACTCGGTCTCGTGGGAGCGTGCGCGCTCGTGCTGGCGCTCACCGGCTGCGACGCGATCACCAGCGCCAAGGGCAGCCTCGACAACGCCAAGGGTCAGGCGGACGACGCCAAGGGCCAGGCCGACCAGGGCAAGGATCAGGTCAAGGGCGCCAAGGGCAAAAAGGGCGGCGGGGGCGGCGGTGACGATGGGGCCGCGGGCGACGACGACACGCGCCTGACCGCCAAGGACGCGCCGGTCAATCAGCCGATCAGCGACTCGGTCGACTTCAAAAAAGATCGCTACGACTGGCGCAAGGTGACCTTCGCCGGGCGGCCGGGCATCGCCACCTTCGAGCTGCACTGGGACGACGAGAAGTCGAACCTCGACATCGACATCTACAACGAGTTCGGCGACAACGTCGGCAAGTCGCCGCCGCGGCTCGAGGGGCAGCAGGTCAAGCGCGTGCTGGTGCAGGTGCAGCCGGGCCTCTACTACTATCGCGTCTCGGTGCCGGGCAAAGTCGACGCGTCGATCTACACCATCGAGGTGAAGTGGAAGGGGCAGGTGGTCGCGCCTGCGCCGGCCGTCGCGGCGGCGCCCGCGCCCGCGCCCGCTCCTGCTGCGCCCGCAGCCGCGCCGCAACCAGTCCCGGGCGCGCCGCCGGCGCCGACCGGGTTCGCGGCCGATCCCACCAAGCTGCTCGGCAACATCGTCACCGCCTACCGCGACGGCTCGCAGTGGGTCTTCTACATCGACAAGGGCTCGGCCTCGGGCGTGCGGCCCGGGATGAGCGGCAGCGTGCTCGACGGCACCGATGGAGACAAGCTGGTCGACGGCGCGATCTTCTCGATCAGCCAGGTCGTCGATGCCAACAAATCGATCGCGCGGTCGAGCTACGCCAAGTCGCTCGGCAAGAACAAGCGCATCGTCCTCAACTTGAAGTAAAATCCCCGCATGCGCCGCCTCCCCATCCTGCTCCTCGCGCTCGCCGCCACCGCCACCGTCGGGTGCAAACCGAAGACCGCCGTCAACGCCAAGTTCGACGCCGACGCCAAGAGCGGCCCCGACGGCAAGCGCTCGGGCGCGCGCGCGATCCAGCCCAACACGCCGGTCACCGACGAGGTCAACTACCTGCACCAGGATCAGTCGGACTGGTACGTGGTGCAGCTCCCCGGCCACGCGGGCGTGCTCAACACGCTGGTCCACTGGGACAACGGCGCGAGCGACATTCAGATCGACGTCTTCGACGCGTTCGGCAAACAGATCTCCGCCTCGCCGGTGCGCAATCCGGGCGCCAAGGAGAAGGCGCTGCTCACCCAGATCGATCGACCCGGCACCTACTACGTGCGGGTGACCGCGCCGACGGCGAATGACGGCAGCGTCTATACGATGGAAGCGAAGTGGGACGTGCCGCCGCCCGCGCCGCCGCCGCCGCCGACTCCGCAGCCGATGGCGATGACCGAGCCGGCGCCGCCGCCGGTGCGCCGCCATCGCGAGCGCGTCGAGCGCGAGCCGCGCGAGCCGCGTGAACGGCCGGCCGGCGAGACCGTCGAGGGCCGGATCGTCTCGGCCTATCGCGAAGGCGGCGGGCTCACGCTCCAGCTCGACAAGGGCGCCGAGGCGGGGCTCAGGCCCGGCATGACCGGCACGGTGCTCGACGGGCCGTCGGGCCAGGAGCCGCTCTCGGGCGGCGACTTCCGCGTGGTCTCGGTGCTCGGCGCGAGCAAGAGCGTGGCGAAGTCGCAGCTCCACTCGATCGGTCGCAACACCCGCGTGCTGATCACGCTGAGCCGCTGATGGCCAACGCATCCGATCCTCTCGTCGGCAAGATCCTCTCGGAGCGGTTCGAGATCCTCGAGCGCATCGGCGAGGGCGGCACCGGCGTGGTCTACAAGGCCAAGCAGCTCTCGGTCGATCGCACCATCGCGATCAAGGTGCTGGGCGCGCATGTCTCGACCGATCCGTCGTGGGTCAAGCGCTTCCACAACGAGGCGCGCGCGGCGTCGCGGCTCGATCATCCGAACACGGTACGGCTGATCGACTTCGGGCAGACCAAAGAGGGGCTGCTCTTCATCGCGATGGAGTTTTTGAACGGCCGCTCGCTCAGGGACGAGATCGATCGCAATCAGCGGCTGCCGCCGAACCGGGTCTTGCGGATCATGTCGCAGGTCTGCGCGTCTTTGTCCGAGGCGCATCACCAGGGGATCATCCACCGCGACATCAAGCCGGATAACATTTATCTCGTCGAGATGAAGGGCGCGGGCGACTACGTCAAGGTGCTCGACTTCTCGGTCGCCAAGCTCGACACGCCCGACGCGCAGGTGACCCGCGCCGGGCTGGTGTTCGGCACGCCCGCGTACATGAGCCCGGAGCAGGGGCGCGGGGTTCAGCTCGACGCGCGCTCGGACATCTACGCGGTCGGCATCGTCGCCTACGAGATGCTGACCGGCAAGCCGCCTTTCGACGCCAAGATCCCGACGGAGGTGGTGATGATGCACCTCCGCGACAAGCCGGCGCCGCTCACCAATGTGCCGGCGCCGCTCGCCAAGCTGGTGATGAAGGCGCTGGAAAAAGACCCGGCGCGGCGGCAGCAGACCGCCGACGAGCTCGACACCGAGTGCCAGAGCTGCTTCGCCGAGCTGTTCCCGCGCCAGACCCCGGGGACGGGAATTCCCAATCTGGTCGGCGTCTCGCCGTCGCAGGGGATGCCGGTGTTGGCGCCGCCGCCCGCCGCGCCCCCGTCCGCCGCGCCGCCTCCCGCCGCGCCGCCAGGGCCGGTGGCCAGGCCGATCGCCGAGCAGAAGACGATGATGGCGGAGATGCAGGCGCCGGTGGTGCGGCCTCCGCCCGCCGCCGCGCCGCCGTCGGCGGTGTCGGAGCAGAAGACGATGATGGCGATGGAGGCGCCCGCGCGCGCGCCGTCGGCGCCGTCGCCCCAGGCGAGCCAGAAGACGATGGCGGTCTCGGCGCCCGTCGGGGCGGCCCACCCGGCCAATCTCGGCGGCACCCAGATCCTGCCCGACTCCCAGGGCGTGGTGGCCTACGCGCGCGAGAAGGCGGCGCAGGCGCGCGAGAACGCGCTGCCCGATACGCTCCCGGCTCAGCCGGCCGGCGCGCTGTTCTGGCTGGCGTGGATCATTCTCGGCGTGGCCGCCGGGCTCGGCGCGCACTTCTACCTGGCGGCGCGTCTCGCCGGGCATTAAATGGCCTCGGCCGACGAGACGGACGAGCTCCGCGGCCGGCACGCGATCGCGGCGCTCGGCGACACCCGGCTCCTCGATGCGCTCGAGCGGCGCAAGCACGAGGTGCCGATCCGCGAGCTCGCGCCGCTTGGACTTTACGCGCGCGAGCCGGCGCTGCACGTCGAGCCGGCCGACTGGGGCGCGGGGTTCCTGGCGGTGCGCGAGCGCGACCTGCCGTCCCAGCTCTATAGCGACTTGAAGCAGCTCACGCCGCAGGCGAGCCTGCGCGATCTCTACCGCCCGGTGCGCGCCAGCGTCTGGCACGAGCGCGAGCCGATGGTGCCCGACTGGGATCCCGCCGGCCGACGCGCGTTCGCCGAGGCGCGCGCCGCCCAAGCGCGCCCGCCGGTGCCCAAGCTGGCGCCGATCGCGAGCGAGGTCGCCGCCGAGCAGACGCGCCGTCGCGCCTTCTTGCGCGAGCCGTGGCAGCCGCTCCTCTCCGACGAGGAGCCGCGCCGCTCGGTCGAGGTCGTGCGCGAGCCCGGACTGCTGGTTTGATTATTTGATCGGAAACGGGCAGGTCGCGGGCGGTTGAAAGTCGCGCAGGCGATCGGCGAGCTCAGCGGGATCGGCCCCGATCCATTCGGCGGCCGGCTGATAGACGCAGGCGCGAAAGGCGAGCCCAGCCGGCGACGGCGACAGATCGGCGCGCGCCGGGCAGCCGCCGAGGCCGAGGATGCGCGCGGCGACGTAGCAGTCGAGAAACAGCCGAGTGTCGAGCGCGCGGGCCAGAAGCGGCGCGAGCTCGGCGCAGGCGCCAAGCCAGAAGGCGCGATCGCACCAGGGCGGCGGCGGCTTGAGCGCGTTCAGCGCGACCTTGTCGACGCTTTTGAGCGCCACCAATTCGGCGAGCAGGCCGCCTCCGATCAGGCGCGCGGCGAACTCGGGCGTGATCAACGAGACGATCAGGACGATATCGAGCGCGGGCGCGCGGGCGTGTAGAAAATCGGCGAGCGCACCCGTGCGTGCGGGCTCGACCGGCCCCTTGCGCGGATCGACGCTCAAGTTCACCCGCGCCGCCTCATCGAAGAGCTCGGGATGGGCCGCGGCGATCTGGCAGGTGGTGGTGATCGCGAGCGGTCTTTCCCGACGGTGGGCGAGCGCGGCGAGACGGGCGAGCGCGGGCGCGGCGGCGCCGGCCGGCTCGCTCACCGCCACCGCCAGCTCGTCCCAGCTCAACCGCTCCACCGCGGCCTCGAGGAGATCGAGATCGAGCGCGGCCGCGCCGTCGTCGGTGCGCGCGCCGAGATAGCAGAACTCGCAGCCGACCCGGCAGCGCTCGCCGTCGAGGTGCACCGAGAGCACGCCGAGCGAAGCCGGCTCGCGCGTTGACAGCGCGAAGCGCCGGAGCATAAGCTCAGAGCCCATGACCTTGCGCCTCGAGAGCGCCGGCAAGACGGATGTCGGCCTGGTCCGCGAAAAGAACGAGGACTCGATGCTCATCGATCCCTCGCTCGGCCTGTACGTGGTGTGCGACGGAATGGGCGGCCACGTCGGCGGACAGGTGGCGTCGCAGCTCGCGGTCGCGACCATCGCCGAGGTGATCCGCGGCAACAACCCCGCGCCCGAGGCGAACGAGCCCGACCGGCTGGTGACCTCGATCCGCTGCGCCAACGCGGCGGTGTTCGCCAAGGCGCGCGCCGAGCCGACGCTGCACAACATGGGCACCACCGTGGTGGCAATCCGCGTCGAGGACGATCTGCTTCATCTTTGCCACGTCGGCGACAGCCGGATCTATCGGCTGCGGCAGGGCAACCTCGAGCAGGTCACGCGCGATCATTCGCTCGTCAACCTCTACGCCGACAACCCCGAGCTGGCGGCGCGCTTCGGCCCGCCCAACTCGAACGTGATCGTGCGCGCGGTCGGGCTGCGCGACGCGGTCGAGGTCGACCATCGGGTGATCGCGATGGAGGCCGCCGACCTGTACCTGCTCTGCTGCGACGGGCTCACCGACATGGTCGACGACTGGATGCTCAAAGAGATGCTCTCCGACGGCCAGAACGGCTCGCTCGACGAGTGCTGCGACGCGCTGGTGCGCGCCGCCCTGTCGAACGGCGGCGTCGACAACACCACCGCCATCCTGCTCCGCATCAGCGAGAGCTAGGCCCATCAGCTCCGGGCGGCGGCGAGCAGCTCGGAGAGCGACTCGGCGAAGCGGGCGGTGCGCGCGCGGAGACGGGCCAGCCGATCGTGCAGGCGCGGCGGCGCGCCCGGCAAGGACGAGGCCTCGGCGTAGGCCTGCTCGGCCGCGGGAAAATCGCCGGCCGAGGTGAGCACGTCGCCGAGCGCGCAGAGCAGCCGCACCCGATCGAGCGGCCGCGGCTGGCGCGCGAGGCCGGCCCGGAGCGCCTGCGCCGCGCGCGGCGGATCGGAGCGCGCGAGCAAAAGCGCGTGACCGATGCGCGCCTCGACGAAAGCCGGCGACAGCTCGAGCGCGGCCCCGAGCTCGCGGGCCGCGTCGTCGAGCTCGCCTTTGCGAAGGTGCTCTCGCCCGCGCACGAAGTAGCGGCGCGCGACCGCCGACATCAGTCGACCTCCAGCCGCGAGAACCGGCTGTCCGATTCGGTCTGCTCGTCGGTCTTGGCAGCGCCCGGCGTCGCGGCCGCGCCACCTGGCGCCGGAGTCGCGGGAGCCGGCGCGCCGCCCGCCGGAATCGGCGCCGCCGCCGGACGAGGCGCGGTCGCCACCGGCGGCGTCGGCGTGAGCGGCATCGGCGCCGCGCTCGGCGAAGCGGCGCTCGACGGATTAGCGCTCGGCGCTGCGGCCGGCGATGGCGCGGCGGTCGATGGTGCGGCGGTCGATGGTGCGGCGCTCGGGGGCGGCTCGGCGCGCGGCGGCTCGATCACCACCGCGCGTCCGGCGGCGCGCACGCTCACCCGCCCGGCGGCGACGTCGAACAGGCCGAGCTCCGGCACATCGAGGTGATGCTGAAGCCAGGTGATCAGCTCCGCGAAGCTCATCCCCGAAAGCTCGGTGCGCGCGTCGAGCAGCGCGCCCGCGCCGACGCCGAGCGGCGAGGCGCCCTCGACCACGTACTCCTTGAAGACGTAGGTGAGGATCTCGATCAGCTCTTCGCGCGAGTGGCGCTCGAGGCCCTCGCGAATCTCCCCCACCACCAACCTGAGGTTCTTGGGATCGGTCATCCGGTTCTCCGCAGCCCGTCGGGCAGATCGGCGCCGGCGAGCTCGCAGCCGACGAAGCGCGCGCCCTCGACGTTGGCGCGGGTGAGCATCGCGCCGCGAAAATCCGAGCGCACCACCAGCGCGCCGGTAAAGTCGGCGCCGATCAAAGAGGCGCCGCGAAAATCACAGTCGATCAGCACCGCCCCGTCGAAGCGCACGTTCATCAGATCGGCCGCGCCGTTCGGCGCCGGATCGGAGAAGGCGCAGCGGATCAAGACCGCGCGGCTCATGCGCGCCTTGGCGAGCCGGCACTCGATGAAGCGGCACCCCGAGAGCTTGGCGCCCTCGAGCCCGAGATTGCCCGCCTGGGTGCGCTCGAGCTGCAGGTCTTCGAGGAGCGCGCTCGAGAGCGACACCTCGGTCAGATCGGAGTCGCTCACCTGCGCGCGCGCGAGGAGCGCACCCTGGAGCTGCGCCCGACGGAGATCGACCTGCTTGAAGGTGACCTGCGAGAGATCGACCCCGTCGAGCTCGGCGGAGCCGAAGCTCACCCGCTCGAAGGTCGCGCCGGCGAAGTCGCCGCGCTCGAGCCGCAGCCCGGCGAGCTGAAGGCCGCGATAGGTGTGCCCGCGGAGCGCGCGATCGCGCGCCAGGTGGCGAAGCTGCTCGACGCTCTCGACCAGCTCGCTCACGCCCGCTCGCTCACCTACTCGATGCCGAGCCGCATGCGCCCGAGACGCTGCGCCTCGTCGAGCAGCTCGCCGACCCGCTGGGTGACGAGCTGCCGCTTCTCGTCCGCGGACATCGCCGGCGCGGCCGGCCCGTGTGCCTGCCCGGTGTGCTCGGCGTGCACCTGCGACTCGACCGCCTCGGCCTCCTTCTCGTGCGGCGCCGCCGACGAGTGGCCCGCTTCGAGCGCGAAGTGCAGGCCGCGCTGCGCCTGCTTGACGTGGGTGAGCTCGTGGGCGATGAGCGCCTTGCCGAGCGCGGTCTTGGGATCCGAGCGCGGCCCTTCGCGCACCAGGATCATTCCGGTGTTGGCCACGGTGACCGCGTCGGCGCGATGGGCGCGGGTGACCGCCTCGGCGAACGGGCCGCGGAACACCCGCACCGACCCGAACTGACCGCCGATCTTGCGCTCCATCTCCTGCTGGGTGGCAAGATCGAGCCGCTCGCCGCGCCCGGCGCCATCGGCGACGAGCTGCGACAGCCGGCCGGGCTCGTACTTGCGCGCGATCTCGTCGCTGAGGCCGAGCGCGCGCCGACGGCGCTCCTCCTCTTCGCGATCGCTCGGCGGCTCGATGATCTCCGGCTCGCCCTTCAGCTCCTCCGCCATGACCTCTCCAGTTTACAAGATTATCGGCAAATGCGCGTCGGGAGTTGCGTTTTGGCCCTTTCGCAACTTCTGCCCCCGATTTTCCGATAACCTCTGTACATGCTCGAAGAAGAGGATCAGAAGAAGCCGGGCGAAGGGGAAGCGCCGCCTTCGGAGACGATGCTCACCGAGTCGCGCGACCCGGACGAGGCGGTGATCGCCGAACAGGCCATCCTTCATTACGTCCACTGGGTCTTGGAAGAGGTCCAGGAGTCGATCGTCGACGCGGTCGACAGCTTCGGCACCTGGGTGATCTCGCAGGCCGACCCGTCGATCTTCGACAACCCGGCCTTTTTCGACCAGACCGGCCGCGCGTTTCTCTCGCAAATGTCGGCGCTGTTCGGCGGCGCGACGCCGATCTATCAGCACCTGTGCGGTCAGCTCGACGGCGCGGTCGACCAGGCGGCCTCGCAAGAGGTGCAGGCGCCGCTGTTCGTGCACGAGCTGGCGCGCGCCACCCGCGATGCGATGTGGTACCTGCGCGACAACCTGCAGACGATCCTCTCGAATCAGTGGGATCAGCTCCGCGATCTCGCGTACGAGGGCTCGACCGAGTTCATCCCGCTCGTTCACATGCTCGGGCTGCCGACGGTCGATCTCGACGCGTCGCAGATCGCGAGCGCGCTCGTCGACGAGGGCGAGCGGTTCCGGCTCACCATTCCGGCGGCGAAAGAGGAAGCCACCAAGGACGCCGGTATCGACGCGGATCCCGAGAGCGAGAGCAAAGCCGAGGCGCAGAAGCAGACCTTCGACGACGAAGCGGGCGAGAAACAGCAGACCGCCTGATTTCCAGTTATAATTCGTTGCGGGGGCCGAGCTGGAAGAGAGGCTTCATGCGCAACCTTACCTTCATCGCTTTTCTTGGATGGTCGCTCATCGGCTGTGGCCCGAGCTCCGGCACCGGCGGCAAACATGATCTCGGCCCCGGCGGCGACGGCGGCACCGGCGGACCGATCCCGGGGCTGATGTCGATCGACATCGCGCCGCCGATGGTCGCGCTGACGGTGAGCAACATGACCGCCGCGACCGCCGACTTCACCGCCACCGGCCACTTCATGGACGGCC
>JANWLJ010000211.1 GCA_025450955.1 Polyangium sp. (in: bacteria)
AGCATCCCGTCGACGGTCATGAGCGCGGCGCCCTCGCCCATCGCCTCGACCAGCAGCCGATACGGGTGGCCCGGATCCCGGAAGGTGTAGATCTCCTCGCCGACCGGCCCCTCGACCACCACCCCATCAATCCTGCCCGCGCGCATCGCGCACAGCATCTCCTCCGCCTCGTCGAGGCTGAGGGTCACGTCGCCGATGCGGATCTGGTCTCTGTCCATCTCGTCAGGTCTCCATCGGCTTGAGATCGAGGCCGATGAGCACCCGATCCGTCTCCGAGAGATCGCCGATGATCTTCCTGAACGGCTCCGGCAGCTTTCGTACCAGCGTCGGGACCGCGAGGATCTGATCGCCCTTGGCGAGCTGCGGTTGCTCGAGCAGATCGATCACCTCGATCTGGTATTCGCCCGCCAGGTGCGCATCGCAGATCCGGTGCAGGTTGGTGAGCGCGGCGATCGACCGGGCGCTCTGCCCCGCCACATACAGCCGGAGCTGGTACTTCGCCGCTTTCGGCGCGGCGCGGGACCCCTTGAGCCTAGCCATGCGAGTTGCTCCTTCCGTTCCTGGGCAAGTCGACCTGCCGGCTCTTGGCCATCTGCTTCTGATCGCCGGCGTGGCGCTCGCGGCGGCGCTGTTCGTCGCCGGTGAGTCGGCCGAGCTCGTCGGCCGCGTTTTGGAGCTCGACGTCGAGCGCCTCCCTTTGGGCCTCGAGCGCCTTGTGCCGGGTCAAGAGCCGGCTCTGCTCGCGCGCCAGCTCCTCCCTTTGCCGCAGCTCCCGTTCGCGATCGCGCGCCTCCTGGGCCAGCCGCGCCGAGCCGGTCAAGACCCCTTCCGGGCCGAGATAGGCGTCGCGCAGCCCGATCCCGTGCTCGTCCAAAATGAACTCGCGGACCTGGTTCGAGTGGCTCATCCCGCGCGACTTGAGGACGAACAGCGTGCGGTTGCGCTCCCCGTTGAGCTCGGTCTGGCGGAGCAGGATCCAGGTGTCGATCAGCGACGAGATTCCGACCTCGCTGGTCGCGATCGCCCGGTCCCCTGTGGTCAGGCTGGTATAGAGCGCGGTCACGCCCTTTTGTTTCAAGAAGTCGATGGTGCGAATCAGCATCGCCTGCGCCTCTTCGAGAGTGCCCGCCCCCGCGAGGCTGCTGATCGGATCCATCACCAGCGCGCGCGGCTGAAAGGTCGTGATCGCCTTGTGCAGCGAGACGAGGTGCATCTCCAGCCCATGCGATGACGGGCGCGCCGCTTGGATCTGGAGCAGCCCCTTATCGATCCAGCGCTGCAGATCGATCCCGATCGAACGCATATTCCGCACCAGCTGCTGCGGCGACTCCTCGTAAGCCAAGAAGAGACAGCGCTCGCCGCGCCGGCAGCTCGCGTCGACGAACGAGGACGCCAAGCTGGTCTTGCCGGTGCCGGCCGCCCCGGAGACGAGCGCGCTGGTTCCACGGTACATCCCCTTGGCCCCGAGCATCTCGTCGAGCGCCTGGACCCCGAACGAAACCACCTCGTTCGAGGCCTGGCTGTCGAGCCCCAGCGAGGTGATGGGCAAAACCGAGAAACCCTGCTCGTCGATCAAGAAGGGATACTCGTTGGTCCCGTGGGCGCTGCCTCGATACTTGACGATTCGCAGCCGACGAATCGAGCGCTGCTCGCTCACCCGATGATCGAGGAGGATCACCGCGTCCGAGACATACTCCTCGAGTCCCTGCCGGGTGAGCTGACCCTGCCCCCGCTCGCCGGTGATCACCGTGGTCACTCCCCGATCCTTCAACCAGGAGAACAGCCGCCGCAGCTCGGCCCTGAGGATCGCCTGGTTGGAGAAGCCGGAGAACAGCGTCTCGATGGTGTCGAGCACGACCCGTTTCGCTTTGATCGAGTCGATGGCGTACGCCAGCCGGATGAACAGCCCGTCGAGGTTGTATTCGCCGGTCTCCTCGATCTCGCTCGGCTCGACCCGCACGTGATCGATCGCGAGCTGCCCGCGCGCCACCATCTGATCGAGATCGAACCCGAGCGACCGCGTGTTCTCCGCCAGCTCCTCGGCCGTCTCCTCGAACAGCATGAACACCCCCGGCTCGCCGTACTCGAGGGCGCCGCGCACCAGGAACTCGGTCGCGAACAGCGTCTTGCCGCAGCCGGGCCCGCCACACACCAGCGTCGGCCGCCCGCGAGGCAATCCGCCGCCGGTGATCTCGTCGACGCCCAAGATGCCGGTCGGCGCTTTCGAAAGACCCTTCGCCGGCGCCTGGCCGGCACTCTCCTTGGCTCTGGGGCGACGACGACGCACGGGCCTCAATATAGGGTGCCGAAGGGTCCCTTCAATCGGCCCGCGACGGCGGCGAGCGCTCCGGGATCGAGCGCGGGCGCGACCGACCGTGATAGCCTGGCGACATGCTCCTCATCGACGGACTGTGCGACGCGCCGGGCGCGCTCGACTGGAATGCGGTCGATCGTCTGTGCGCCGGCGAAGCGCGGGTCGAGCACACCGAACGGCTGAGCCCGAAGGTGAGCGGCGAAGGCGTGCGCCTTTCGGCCGTGCTCGCCGCCTCGCGTCCCGACGCGGAGGCGACGCACGTGATGGTCGCCGACGACGGCGAGTATCGCGCCTGCCTCGCGCTCGACGATGAGGCGCGCGCGGCGGTGCTCGCCCATCGCAGCGAAGGCCAGCCGCTCTCGGCGGCGATGGGCGGCCCGGTGCGCCTGCTCGTCCCCGCGAGCGACAACGGCTGCCTGAGCGTCAAGCGCGTCACCCGCCTGACCCTGCTCGATCACCCCGAGCCCGACACCGTGCCCCGCCCCACCACTCCGCTGCGCGCCCGCTGAGCGCGGTCGCGAGCGAGCGTCAGCCGCAGCCCGACCACTTCATCGTGGTGTCGAAGCCCTTGTGGAAAAACAAGAGGTGCCCGGCGCCGGTGATCCGCAGATAGCTCGGCAGCGCGCCGCCGCGCGCGGGCCGGAACTGCTCCTGCACCTTGAGCCAGTCGGCGTGCTTGGGCAGCTTGGCGGGCTGAAGCTCGCCCTTGAGCTCGACGAAGCTCCCGGCGTCGATCCACAAAGTGCCGCTCGCCAAAGAGGTCTGCGGCCTGAGCGCGCTCACCTTGAGCACCCACGCGTCGTGTCCCCAGAGCGGCTCTTTGCGCAACAGCTCGAAGCGCTCGCCCGAGGCGTTCTTGCTCGCGAGCGGCGACATATCGAGATCGTCATCGCCGTGCTTCTTCTTTTCGGCGCGGGCCTTGTCGGCGCGGGCGCGCTCGCCCTCGAGCTCTTTGGCGCCGAGCGGCTTTCCGTCGCGGACGATGCGCGCGAGCTGGAAGTCGCTGTCGTCTCCGTCGAGCTTGACCTGGCCGTCGCGCGTTTCGGTGTGCTCGAGCTGGCCCTTTTTATCGAAGATGCGGGTCTCGATGCTCATCTTGCAGGTGACCGGGCCGAGCTTCTGGTCGACCACCGCGCGCGCCCGCGCGACGATCTGCTCCACGCCGGGCTCTTCGCCGAGGGCCACCACCGACGGTAACAGCGCTATCAGGATGAAGGCTCGCATGCTCATTGGATTCACCGCCCCGCCCGAGGGTTCGCCGGACGCCGGCGAACGCGACGAGGTCGACAGACCACCGCTGGCGATTCTTCATGCAGCTGAAACGCGAGGACTGGGGACCATTGACCGCCAACCATTGTGAGCAAACTCCAGGTTGCTTCCATCCCTCTCCCAGACTGCTACGCTTCGCCTCATGCACGTAGAAGACAGCTACGAAGGTGCCCTTCTCCGCATGCAACGACTCGAGCAGGCGGGGATCATCGTCGCGCCATCTCCGCCGCGCAAGAGCGAGGACGAGGAGGCGCTGCTCGCGCGCGTGCGCGATCTCGAGGAGCTCGCGACCGTCGCCTGCGACGAGAACGAACGCCTCAAGCAAGAGCTGGTCGAAGCGCGCGATCTGATCGTCAGCTTGCAGCGCCAGGCCGCGATGCTCGAGAGCCGCGCGGATCCAACCGAGGCCGCGATGCTCGAGAGCCGCGCGGATCCGACCGAGAGCAGCAGCTTCCCGGCGCCGGAACCCGCGCCGCCGCTCGACGCTCACTTCGGGCTCGATTCTCCCGACGACGATTCGTTCTCCTTCGAGCTGAAGCGAAAGCGCGGCGGAGCCATCCGCTACCTCGTCGCTGCCGCGGCGGTCGGCGGCATCGCGTGCGTTTGGTTGAGCCTGAGGCCCCAGGCGCGCCCGCAGGCCGCGGTGGCCATCGCGTCGCCGGCTCCACCCGCTCCGACCGTCGCGGTCTCCGCAGCGCCGCCGATCGCGGCACCAGCCACCGCCGCCCATGCGATCCCCGCCGCCCTCCCGACGACCGCCGCCCCGTCGCCGGCGACCTCCATTCCGACCGCGGCCGCGCCGCAGCCGAGCGCGCCCGCCGCGCAGCCGCCCGCCGTCGCCACGCGCTCACCCGCGATCGAGTCGTCGCACCGCGAGCTCGCCAAGAAGCACCACTCGTCGAGGCGCCACCACCACCACGCCACGCGCAAGCACCACGCCGCCTCCCATCACGTCGCGAGCCAACATCACGTCGGGGACACCAACGACCCGCTCGGCGGCTCGGACCTCTAGTAACTGCGAAGCTGCAAGTCCCGTCGATCGTTGCTGTTCCCGGTGGAGTCAGAAACTTGACCTATCGACGCATCCGATCGAGCCTCGTTGTTGATGGATCAGATGCATGCAACGTCCGTCGAGCCGGAACGGCTCACATGGGACGATATTTGCCGACGATACGTCAACGAATGGGTCGTTCTCGTCGACATCGAGTGGGGCGCCGATGACAGCATCGAGTTCGGCCTCGCGACTGTCATCGGGCATGCTCCCACTCGAAAAGGTGCGACCCCCATCGCGAAACTCGCATATGAATCGCACCAAGAAGTGGGCTGTTTCTTTACCGGCCCGCCGTTCGGCCCATCAACGAAGTGAAGGTCACACGCTTCAATCCGACCGGTGACCTGATCTTCGTGTCTGGTCGGATCTGGGGTCGCAAGGGCCAGCTCGCATCGTTACGCCTGGTTCTCGACACCGGATCCTCGGAATCGATCATCGCGCCCGAGGTGCTCGATCAGATCGGCTACACCCCACGCGAGGGCGAAGCCATGACCGTCATCCGCTCGGCGGTAGGCCGGGAAACGGGATATCTGATTCGCGTTGCTCGCTTCGCCAGCCTCGGCTTCGAAGCCTCCGACTTCTTGGTCCACGCCCACGATCTGCCCGAAGGTTACGGCATCGATGGCTTGATCGGCCTGAGCTTCCTGCGACAGTTCAACTACGAGGTTCGATCCCGCGAGGGCCGCCTCCTCGTAGCTCGCATCTGACCACCGCGCCGGTTCCCCAAACAACGAGCGCCTGAATCCGGAAATCGAATTCAGGCGCCCTCGAATCTCTAACGTAGTGGAGCTGAACGGGATCGAACCGTCGGCCTCCTGAATGCCATTCAGGCGCTCTCCCAGCTGAGCTACAGCCCCATTGAATCAAATGGTGTTAGCGGACGTCTCCTTTGCCGTGGGACGCGGCCTCGGCGGATTCGTCGTGGTCGTCGTCGAAGGTGGCGTCGAGCTCGTCTTCGTAGTTGCCGGCTTCGGGCTCGTAGCCGCGCGGCGCGCCGAAGGCGTTGTCGTGGGCCTTGCCGCTGTCGGCCTGGATGCGCAGCTCGACCTCGCGCACGCGATCGGCGAGCTGGCGCAGCGTGGCGGGCAGCGCGAGCGAGCCTTCGTCGGCGAGCGCGATCACTTCGGCGCCGAGCGTGGCGAGGAGCTGCGGCTTTTGGCGGGCGAGGAGCGCGAGGTCGACGCGCAGCCGGCCGGCTTGCGACGAACGGACCACCACCTCGCGCAGGGTGTCGAGCCCGCCTTGCGCCATGCGCCAGACGGTGCCGACCTGCCGACGGAATTCGTCCTTCCCGCTCATTTGCGCGAAGGTTCTACAACCGCGGTTCCCGAGTGTCAACCGTTGTGATAAAAACCATGCGGATGCGTGCACACGCGACAGGCCTCGCATTGGCGTGCGCCTCGGCCCTGTCGCTCGCGGCCTGCCATCCCCGCATCGCGCATCCGACCACCGCGGTCGAAGCGCCGCGCGCGCCGCCGTTTACCGCCTCGCGGGTTCGCTCGTTTACCGACACCTTCGCGGTAACCTCGATCGCCGACTCACCCTCAAACCTGTGGGTGGGCACCGCACGCGGCCTCATGCGTTGGGATCTGGCGACCGGACGTCACGCGGTATTGACCGCGAAGGACGGGCTGCCCGCCGATCGCATCGCCGCGGTCACCGTCGACGGGCAGGGCCAGGTGTGGGCCGCCACACAGCGCGCGACCGCGCTCGGCTGGCGCGGAAGATGGCAGTCGCTGCCGCCCGCGCCCGTCGGAGATTTCGTGACCGGCTACACTTCCGGACCGGAGCGCAACTTGTGGGCGGGCGGGCCCGAGGGGCTGGCCCGGCTGCGCGGCGCGCATTGGGAGCACTATCTCGCAGGCACCGGGGTGACCGCGCTCGCCTTCTCCGGCGGAGTCTTGTGGGTCGGCACGAGCGGCAAAGGCGTGCTGCGGGTCGCCCGCTCGGGCGCGCTCCTCGAAGCGTTCGGCGCCGCGCAGGGCTGCGACGTCGACGTGGTGCGCGGGCTTTTGGTCACCGATCGCGGCGTGCTCGCCGTCGGCGACGGTCCCGACGGTCCGCACGCGGCGATCTTCGACGGCGATCGCTTCTACTCCTATCGCATCGACGGGCCCGAGGTGCTCGAGTGGGCCGCGCGCGCGGGCGCGCACCTTTATCTCGGCGCGGGCGAGCACGTGTGGGAGGTGAGCGTCACCGCCATGGGCGACAAGCAGCCGCCGCCGCCCGGGCCGATCAAGCTCACGCCGGCTTCGCCGATGGTGGCCGCGCCGCCGCGCAAGGTGCAGCTCCGCGACGGGCTTCCGAGCGCGGTGCTCGACGGTGCGGAGCCGACACACGCCGAGCTCCCGAGGCGCGGCAAGCCAAAGATCGTCGCCGCACCCTCGGCGGCGCCGCGGCTCACCACCGCCGACGCCGGCTTTCATCTGCCCGACGGGGTCACCTGCGTCGCCCCGAGCGCGCGCGGGCTCTTGGTCGGGACCCGCTTTCTCGGCTCCGAGCGCGTCGAGAACGGCGTGGTGCGCCGCTTCCGCATCGACGATCTGGTCGCCGGCGCCGAGCGGATCACGGTCGCGTGCAAGAGCATGGACGAGTGCTACCTCGCCACCGGCGGCGCGCGCGCCTGGCGCTTCGACGGCCAGAGCTTCGAGCCGGCCGAGATCGATCCCGAGCCGGGCTCGCGCGTGCTCGCGGTCTTGCGCGATCTCAAGGGCCAGGTGCTCGCGATCCACCGCGGCGCGACCGGCCAGGAGCTGCGCGTCTCCACCGTCGTCGATCGCAACTGGACGCCGATTTCGATGCAGGCGGTGGCGGTCCCGCACGGCGCGCCGCTGCTCAACTTCGCCGCGTTCGCGCCCACCGGCCACCTGTGGCTCGGGCTGCGCTACGTCGACGTCGATCACGACCCGGTCGACTTCGGCGCCGCCGAGGTCGACACCTTCGACGGCAGCGTGGTCTATCACCGTCAGGGTACGCGCGCCGGAAGCTCCGCCTTCGGCTTCGCGCTGCCGAACGACATGGTGGCGATGTACTGGCGCTCGCCGAACGAGGCGTGGTTCGCCACCCGCTCGGGCGCGGCGCGAATGCAAGACGGCAAGGTGCGGGTCTTTACCGAGAACGACGGGATGGACAGCGAGCTCATCTACGACATCGGGCCCGGTCCGCACGACGAGGTCTGGGTCGCGACCCATCACGGCACCGGCCGCTACGACGGCACCCGCTGGACATTTCCCAAGATGGGCCCATTTTATCGCGCGGCCACTTCGCTGGCCCACGACGCAAATGGACACGTCTTCCTCGGCACCGACGGTGGGCTGTTCTGCGTCGGCGACTGCGATCCCGATCCGATCGACAGCCACCGCGGCCTGCTCGATGACGCGGTCCTCGACATCACAGTGGACACGCGCGGCAGAGTGTGGGTATTGACGGACAAGGGGATTTCCATAGTTGAGCCCTGATTGCTTTCTCTAGAAAGGAGAGCGTGATGAAGAAGCTGCTCGTTGGATTGATGGTGCTCGGAATGGCCGGCGCATGCTACGCGCGCGGCACCGCCAAGGCTGAGAAGACGTCGAAGATCACCGGCGAAGTGGTGGACATCACCTGCTACGCGAACCACGGCGCCAAGGGCGAAAAGCACGCGAGCTGCGCGCAGAAGTGCCTGACCGGCGGCATGCCGGCCGGCATCCTCGCCGACGGCAAGCTGTGGGTCGCGACCATGAAGGACCACTCGGCGCCGAACGCCAAGCTGGCCCCGATGGCCGGCAAGACGGTGACCGCGACCGGCACCGAGATCGAGAAGAACGGGACGCACATCTTCGAGATCGACACGGTCGAAGCGGCCGCCAAGTAACGGCGCTTTCTCCGGCAAAAAAAGCGGCGCTCTCCGTTTCGGGAGAGCGCCGTTTGTTTTTGAATCGCGCGATCTATTCGGTGACCGGCAGATCGGCCGGCGGCTTGGTGCGGTACTTCGAGTCGATCACGCTCTCGAGCTGAATGAACATGTCCTCACCCTGATACTTGCCCTCGGGGTGGTTGGTGTAGAACGCGCCCTCCTCGCACAGATCGCCCGAAGGATCGAGCGCCGCCTGGGTGACGTCGCCGCCCGGGATGCAGTGGCCGTCGGCGATCACGAAGATGAACTTGGGCATCCGCTTCGATTCCTCGACGGAGGAATCGACCATCGCCTGCTGCGCGATGATCGCGATCGAGGTGAGATCCATCGGCTGCATCCCGAGCCCGTGGCCGAAGTAGACCACCGGATAGGTCTTCGACGCGTTCTCCGGCTGAAAATAACCGGGCGGGAGCAGCACCGTATAGGGCGACATGCGGCCGTCCTGCATCGGCAGCATGTCGTTGATGCTGGCGCGATCCGAGTCGACCGGCGCGATCGCGCGATCTCCGTCGGGCCAGCGGGTCGCCAGCCAGTTGAGCAGCGTCTGGGCGCGATGGACCGCCTGCGACGAGGTGCCGACGTGGCGGCCGTCGCCGGTGGCGTCGACGGTGGCGGGCGGCGCGTCGGGATCGCCGTAGCGCACGTAGCCGAAGCGGCCGATCTCGGAGAGGTCGACGCGCCGGATGTCGAAGCTGTCCTCCTTGGACGGCGCCTGTCCGCCGAGCGCGGGGAAGCCGTCGTAGAGGTGGATGCTCGCGCCCTTGGCCTCGAGCGCGCCGAGCAGGCTGTTGGTCGAGACCTGCGCGTTGAAGAAGTCGCGGATGCCGGCGTCGTAATAGACGTCGAGGCGATCGAAGGCCGCCGGATCGAGCGCCTCGAGGTTGGTGCGCGGATCGTGCGCGCGCCAGTTGGCGGCGCCGGGCGCGTAGTCGAACTTGCCGTTGCCCTCGCCGTAGTCGTAGCAGCCGGGAGTGCCGGAGACCGCCGGGCAGCCGCCCACCGACATCGGCACGCCGTCGACGCCGACGTCTTGAAACGGCTCGCCCTCGTCGTAGCGCCAGTTGCCCTCGGTGCCGGTCGGGTTCCACAAATAATGATAGTCGTCGCCGTCCGGATCGGGGTTGGTCACCGGATCGTAGCCGGGCTCGTCTTTGTCCGCTTTCCCGTCGGTGCCGACGTCCTCGTACGGCTCGTTCGACTGCACGATCACCGGCTCGCCCGAGTCGCGCTGGCCGTTGCCGTTGACGTCGACCGCGAGGAGGATCTGCACCGGATTGGTCTCCGGCGTGCTCGGATCGAACTTGCCGTAGCCGACCGCCTGCGAGTCATTGCCGTCGCAGAAGGTGATGACGTCGAAGGTGCCCTGCGGATTGTAGCGCGCGTCGAAGAAGTTCTTCAGCACCACCGGCTTGGCGCACTGATCGGCAGGCGAGAGCTGCAGGTAGGACGCGGGCACGCCCGGCGGCAGATAGGGCGAATCGGGATTGTAATAGCCGGGATTTCCCATCGCGCGCGCCAGATCGCGATTGGCGCGCAAATAGAGCTGCCGGCGCAGCGTGAGCCCGACGCCCATGCCCGCCTGATAGGTGAAGGCCTCGAAGCTCGACTCCACCTCGCCCTGATCGGCCAGCGGCTTGCGGGGCGATGGGCAGAGCTGGCCGATCTTGTTCGGCCCGTCGGCGGCGGTGCAGAAGCCGGCGATGAAGTAGTCGTGGATCATCCCGAGCGAGTAGGTCATGTCGGGCCCGGGATCGGCGCCCATCACCCCGATCGCGTCGTAGCGATCGGGATGCAGCCAGAAGTTCACCGACGAGCCGAAGCCGCCCATCGAGACGCCACCGAGCGCGCGGAAGGTGTAGTGGCGCATTTTTTTGGTGCCGGCGTCGGCGCGCTCGCCCACCTGGAAGGTCGCCACGTCGGTGGCGTGAAAGTGAACCAGGCCGCGGCCGTGCTCGACGAACAGGTTCGAGACCAGCGCGGCGTGCGCGGGCGCGTGCTGGCGCTCGGCGATCACCACCACGTCGGCGTCCGCGCCCTTCTGCTTCGAGGCCGAGTAGGGCAAGACGAAGTCGACGCCGTGCGGAAACGGCCCGGCGCCGGCGAAGGCGAACGCCGGCCCGAGCGTGACGTAATTGGCGACGGTGAGATCCGCCGCGGGCGCGATGGTGACCGCTTGCGGCCCCACCTCGGTGCATGCCGACGAGCCGTTTGGCCCGAGCGCCGCCGTCGGTGTTCCGGGGATCGCCGCCGAGCAGGCGGGCAAGGGCGCCGCGGTGCCGCCGCAGCCGGAGCAAACCAAGAGCGCTGCAAAAACTGCCCAGAGCTTGTTCATGGCGCGCAGTGTAAGCGGATCTTGACGCTCCCGTCACGCGGACGTAGCTTTCGCCGATATGGCGCACACCTTCCCGAGCCCCGAGTGGGCGGCCGAATTCAAGCAAGAGATCGACAAGAGCCAATCCTACCGGGCGGCGGCGGCGCAGTGGACCTTCGGACCGGTGGCGCTGGTGGTCAAGGCCGACCCGGCGATCGGCATCGCCGACGACATCGGGCTGTGGCTCGATCTCGATCGCGGCAGCTGCCGCGACGCCAAGATCGTCGACCGCCTCGAGGCCGAGAAGGCGCCCTTCTGCATCGCCGGCGAGTACAGCCGCTGGAAATCGGTCCTGCGCAAAGAGCTCGACCCGATCAAAGCGATGATGCAAAAGAAGCTCGAGCTCAAAGGGCAGATGACGATCATCGTCAAATTCGTCAACGCCTCGAAGGAGCTGGTCGAGGCCGCGACCCACGTCCCGACCCAATTCCTCGACGAGCAAACCTGATATGCGCTACGGCGCCGACCTCTCGTTCAGCCTCTATCAGCCGACGCGGGTGGTGTTCGGCGACGGGGTGATCTCCGAGCTTGCGATCGAGTGCAAGCGGCTCGGGGTCGAGCGCGCGGTGATCGTCACCGACGCTTTCGTGCGCGAAAAAACCGAGGTGGTCGCGCGCGCCGAGAAGGCGCTCGGCGGCCGGCTGGCCGGCGTGTTCGAAGGGGTCATCCCCGACACCGGCGTCGAGGTGATCGACGCCGGC
>JANWLJ010000212.1 GCA_025450955.1 Polyangium sp. (in: bacteria)
CGCCGGACGGCAGCGAGGCGTCGCCCATCCGCTGAAAGATCTGTTCGCGGTCGAAGTAGTTGTCGGTGTTGTAGTTGAAGACGAGGATCACGTCGGAGAGGCCGTAGAGCGAGATCGAGCGCTGCACCCGCAGGCCGGGCGCGCCGTTGAACGCGATCTCGAGCGGGATGGTGATGAGCCGCTCGACCTCCTCGGCGGCGTGGCCTTGCCACTGGGTGATGATCTCCACCTTGGGCGGCGACAGATCGGGATAGGCGTCGACCGGCAGCTTGCGAAACGCCAGCGCGCCTCCGACGAGCACCGCGATCGCCAGCGAGATCACCACGAAGCGCTGCCGGAGCGCGGTCGCGATCAGCTTGTGAATCATCTATCGCTCCAGGCTGTCGGCGAATTGGACGAACACCGCGCCCGAGCCGAGCACCTTCTCGCCGTCCTTGAGCCCGGAGAGGATGCTGAAGTCGTCGCCCACCCGCACCCCGAGATCGACGTGGCGGCGGGCGAACCGTCCCGCGCTCGCCTCGACGTAGACGAACGGCAGGTTGTCCTCGTCGTGGAGGATCGCGTCGGCGGGAAGGAGCATCGTCTCGGTGGGCTTGGCGGGGATGATCTCGGCGCTCACGTACATGCCCTTTTTGAGCAGCGCGTCGGGGTTGTCGGCGGCGATGCGCACCGGGATGGTGAGCGTGTCGGAGTCGATCGAAGAGCCGATATAGATGATCCGGCCCTCGAGCGGAGCCTGCAAGACCGGCGACCGGATGATCGCGGTGTCGCCGAGCGCGGCCTGCCGCAGATCCTGCTGATAGAGCTGCGCGACGATCCACACCGCCGAGGGATCGGTGACGGTGAAACACGGCGTGGTGCCCGCCTGCACCGCCTCTCCGACGGCGATGCCGCGGTCGGCGATGATCCCGGTGATCGGAGCGCGCAGGATCGCGCGGCTGCTGCTTCCGCCGGTGATCGCCGCGTGCGCCTGATCGTCGGCGAGCGTCGCCTTGGCCGAGGTGACGTCGAGCTGGGCCTGCTGCAGCTCCTCGAGCGAGATCGCCTTGTGGGCGTAGAGGTCGGTGTCGCGCGCGAGGATCACCCGCTTGGTGCTGAGCGCCGAGCGATCGCGCTCGAGGTTGGCGGCGGTGTCCGAGGAGTCCGGGCTGGCGATCGAGAGCAGCGGCTGGCCCGCCTTGACCCGATCGCCCTCGTGCGCCAGCACCCGATCGACCTTGCCGCTCACCAGCGCCATCACGTGGCTGGTCCGGAGCTGATTGAAGTCGACCAGCGCCGGCACCTCGATCGGCAGCGCGACCGGCTTCTTCTCGACGGAGACCAGGCTGAGCCGCGCGCGCTGCGCGGCGGAGACCTCGAACAGCGACGGCTCCTCGGAGGGAGCGCCGGATCGGCCGGCCGTCTTCCCGCAGCCGGCGACGCCAAAGAGCGCAAACAAGAGCGCGGCGCGCGCGAAGGCTGGGCTCGTATCACCACTCATGGGAGATCCTCTCCGGAGACGAATTTGAGGTTGGCGGCGGCGAGCATCGCTTCGGCCTGGGCCGATCGATACGCGCGCTGCACGTCGCGGTTGTCCGATTCGGCGCTCAGATAATCGAGGAGCGAGCCGCGCCCCTCTTGGTAGGAGCGGCGGTTGATGTCGAGCGCCTCGCGCGCCGCCTGCACCAGCGCGCCGCTATAAGAGGAGAGCCGCTCGCGGCTGATGCGCCACTCCTCGACCGCGCGCACCGCGTCGGCGCGAATCTGCGCGCGCAGCGAGTCGAGCGCGAGCTTGGCCTTCTCGAACGACGCGATCGCGGTCTTCAGGTTGCCCTGGTTGTGATCGAAGATCGGAACCGCGGCCGTGAGCGAGATGTCGTAGCTTCCGGCCGAGCCCGGGGTCCGGTTGTAGTCGGCGAGCACGCCCACGTCGGGGATCGGAATGCGCCGGGCCAGCCGCACCGCCGCCTCGGCACTGTCGCGCTGCGCGGCGAGCGCGCGATAATCGGCGCGATCCTCGAGCGCCTGATCGATCACCCGCTCGGCGCTGAAGTCGCCGTTTTCAGGCGGCGGCGCGAGCTCGCCCACCACCGCGTAATTGGGATCGAGCGTTCCCACCCCCACCAGACGCGAGAGCTCGGCGCGATCGTTGAACAGCGCCAGCGCCGCCTGGCGCACGGTGTCGTCGACCGCGCGCTCCTGAATGCGCAGCTTCAAGAGCTCGACCCAGGCGATCTTGCCGTCTTTGTAGCGGAGCTCGTTGAGCGTGACCGACTGGCGGAACGCCGCCTGGTCCTCCTCGGCGAAGGCGAGGATCGACTGATCGAGGAGCACGCTGACGAAGCGGGTCTCGACCGAGAGCGCGAGCTGGCGGCGCGCCGCGACGCGGGTGGACTCGGCCGCCTTGACCCCGGCGCGCGCGATCGCGATCCCGGCCGCGCGCTTGCCGCCGAACGGGATGGTCCAGGTGACGCCAAACTGATTGGGGATCGGCGCCTCCGCCGGCGAGATCCCCGCCCCGAGCGTGTAGATGAAGATGGACGGATTCGAGAGCAGCTTCGACTGAATCAGCGCGCCGCCGGCGGCGGCGACGTCCTCGTCGGTGGCGCGGCTGTCGGGGTTGCGCGAGAGCGCGAGCCGGATCGCGTCGGAGGCGGTCAGCTTGGCGAGGCCGCGATCGGCGCGCGCCGCGGACGCCGACAAAAGCGCGCCGACCGCCAGCGCGAGCGGGAGACCACGCCCGCAGGCTGAAAAAGGTGACGCGCGGCGCTCGAGCGTTCGGGCGAGACGGCCTGGTGACATGGACGATGCTGCTCCTGGTTCAAGGCGGAGCCGCCGCTACCAAGGCGGACGGCTCGGGCAAGGATCGGTCGCCTCGCGCGCGCCGGCTCAGGCGAGCGCGGCGTGGAGCGGGACGGACGATGACGGGCGGCGCGTGGCGCCGTCAGTTACGCCGGCGGGCCTTGCTTGGGAGCGAGCAGCACCAGGGTGCGCAGCGGGCGCGCCGCACCCTCTTCCAGGATCGTGAAGGTGCCGTCCGATGCGGGAGGTTCGGAGAGGGTGGCGGGCGCGGGCGGCGGCAGCGCCACCCGATCGTGCAGCAGCGACGCGAGCAGGCATCCGCCGCCCGAATCCTCGACGGCAGCCGGCGCTTGCACCTGTCGATCGACGGTGCGTCTTTCGAGCGCGAGCGGATCGATCTCACGCTCGCCGTGAACGTCCTCGATCCCGTGCAGCACGCACAGCCGGTGCGGCACCAACGCGAAGTGCAGGGTCGCGAAGATCTGGCCGAGCACCAGGAGCGCGCACACCAGGATCGAGACGGAGTGAAGGAGCCGGTCGCGTCCGGATCGGGAACCGCGCCGTCGATGCCCGGAGGCGAGCTGCACGCTAAAAGCTAAGCACGGGTGGGCCCGCCTGGCAATGGACGGGCCGAGGGCGCGCTAGTTGCGCGCACCGGAGGCGGCGCGAAAGGGAAGCACCGGCGCGACCGGGGCGACCATTCCCAGGGCCGGCTTCTTCTGCTGCACCTGCTCGAGGCGGGCGATGGTGAAGATGATGCGCCGCACCGCCGTCACGTTCGCCGAGAGCGCGAGCAGCGCGAGCGCCACCACCACCGGGACGAACATCGGCCACGAGCCGTGCCCGACCAGCGTCTCGAGGATCGGCGCGAGCGCGGTGGTCACGCCGAGGTAGACCAGCCGCTCGGGGCGCTGCATGGTGCCGATGTTGACGTCGTGGATGCCGAGCCCCTCGGCGCGCGCGCGGGTGTAGCTCACCATCACCGAGCCCACCGCCGCCGCCAGGACGATCAACATCGCCCACGAGCTGCGATAGAAATAGGCGAGCCCGCCGAACACCAACAGCTCCGAGTAGCGGTCCATCACCGAGTCGAAGAACGCGCCGCCCGCCGAGACCTGCCCGGTCGCGCGCGCCACCCGCCCGTCGAAGATGTCGAGGATGCCGGTGAACAGAAAAAGCCAGCCGCCGAGCGCGAACCGTCCGGTGGCGAGCGCCCAGCCCGCCAGCCCCGCGGTCACGAGCGAGGTCATGGTGATCGCGTTCGGCGAGATGCGCAGGCGGATGAGGGCGCGCTCGTACGGACGAAGCAGCCACATGAGATAGTGGCGCAGATAGCGGCCGAGCAGCTTGGAGGCGGATCGCCGCGCGACGTCGGCGTCGACCGGCAGCCCGACCAGCCGCGACTTGAGGGCGAACACGCCGAGCATCACGATGAAGTAGCCGCTCACCACCAGCGCGGGCGCGAGCGGCTGAAGCGGTCCCAAAAAGCTCAACGTCAAATGCGCGGTCATGATGGCTCTCGCTCCTGCATCATCCCGCAGCAAGCCAGAGGCCAAGGCGCCTGTCTAATTTTTTCGATTCCTTTCAACTGTATCGGTCAATGACGCGGTGTTGAAACCATGTCGAACCGGTGAACTTTCAACACCCATGTGGCAGATCGTGCGACACCGCGCCGCTTAGGCTTGACCGCATGCGCGGTGGGCACTAGGATGCCTCCCTCTTTCACCGTGGAGGGTGCGGCCCATGAAGAAATCCGACCTCGTTGACTCGATCTCCGGCAAGGCCGGCGTTCCCAAGGCCCAGGTCCAGCAGATGGTGGACGACGTGTTCGATCTGATCGCCGACGGTCTCGCCAAGGGCGAGAAGATCGATCTGCGTGGCTTCGGCACGTTCAGCGTCCGCGACTCGGCGGCCCGCACCGGACGCAATCCGCAGACCGGCGAGCCGATCGCGATCCCGGCCCGGCGCGTCCCCGGCTTCAAGCCGGGCAAGGAGCTCAAAGAGAAGGTGAACCACAACCACTCGCCGAGCGCGTAGCACCCGTCAAAACGTGAGCGACGCGCCGACGGTCATCATCTTGGCCTGCAGGCTCAGCCACGGCGCCCACCGCGAGCCTGGCACCAGGTAGCGGTAGACATCCACCATCGCCGGAACCACCAGCCAGAGCCCGATCGGCCACGACGGGATCTGAAGACCGCGCGCCATCGTGTTCACATCCGACTGTGGCGGCCCGATGCCGGCGAACGCGGTGATTCCGTAGCCGAGCGACAGCCCGATATCGAGCACCAGGATTCCCTTCAAATAGGCGCGACGGTGCGAGCGCAGGTGAGGCTGTAGCCAGAGGATCAGCTCGGAGCTGAGCGACTGCACGTTGAACCCCATCGACGCCACCACGTACTCCTGCTCGTGGGTGAGGTTGCAGCAGGGCTCGATCGCGAAGAAGGGAATCGGTCCGAGGTGGGTGGGCTGAAAGGAGATCGACTTGCCGTAGGCGAGGTCGGTCACCACGTGGCCGAGCTCGTGGGCGACGAAGCCGGAGAGCGCGCCGAGCACGAACCAGGCGTAGTCGCTGAAGTGGCGGAAGTCGGCTTCGCGCTCGAGCGCGCGCGCCGGTTTGGCGACGAGCGTGACCGTCACGACGAGGATCAGCCCGAGGCGCCGCATGGTGCGAGCAGTCTACCCGGGCGCGCATGGTAGTTGCAGTCTTTGCGCGAGGTGGGTGCTGCTCTGATCGTGCTCTGCGGGCCGCCTCTTCCTGGACGGTGGATGCTCGCTCGCGCGCTCGCTCGCCAGCTCGGCGCGCGTCGCTTTTCGTTACACGCTCTTCCCGACGAAGGCGATATCCGCGCCGCGCTCGCGGCCGGCGAGTGCGTGCTCGTCGACGGGGATCTTCCTCGCGCGGCGGAGCGGCAGAGCCTGCTCGCGCTCGGGGAAGCGGCGGAGCGGGTGCTGGTCGAGTGGCGCTGCTCCCGCCCGGAGGCCGAGCGCGAGATCTTTCACCGCTATGCCGCGCGGCCGCACGTGCTCGCCGAGTGCGAGCGGGCCCACTTCGAAGCCGACCTCCTCGTGCGCGAGCCGGCGGCCGAGAGCGAAGGCGCGCGGGTGGTCCTGGTGGGAGCGGGCGCGCCGCTCGGTGACCAGGTGATCCAGGTGACCGCCGCGGTGCTGCCGAGACCCGCGGTGGAAGGGCCGGACCGGAGCCGCCGCGGCGTGCTGGTGGTCGAAGACGACGCCGAGGAGCGGGCGGTGCTCGCCGAGGTGTTGCGCGAGCTCGGCTACGACGTGGAGCTGGCGCCCGACGCCGGAGTGGCGCTGGCGCTGCTCGAAGACGAACGCGCCCATCCGCACGGCGCGCGCATCGAGCTGGTGCTCTCGGATCAGCGCATGCCGGGGATGACCGGGATCGAGCTGGCGCGCATCCTCGCCGCCGAGCATCCGGAGATCCGCTCGGTGCTGCTCACCGCCTACGGCGACGAGCCGACCTGCCGCGACGCGATCGCCGCCCAGGCGGTGGCGGTGCTGGAAAAACCGGTCCACGTGATCGATCTGCAGCGGGTGCTCGAAGAGGCCGAAGCGAGCGCCGAGGCGAGCTGACCCGACTTGATTAAAGGACGCAGCCGTATTCGGTGAGCGGGACGCCTTCGACGTCGATATCGACCTGCTCGCAGCGCGGCGGGTTTCCATTCGTCTGCTGCGGGCAGCCTAGGCTGGGGCTCGGATCGCAGGCGCGGAAGCAGGTGCCGTTCGAGCCGCAGAAGCCGCTCCGGCACTCGCTGCCGTGGGTGCACGAGGTGCCGATTCCGCCCGGGCCGACCGCGTCGGCGCACACCCACACCAGGCTCTGGTTCGACGCGTCGGTGATGAAGGGCTGGCAGGTGAGCGAGGTGCTCGACTGAATGCAGAAGCCGTCGAAGGGCGAGCCGTTCGGATCGCACTCCTGGCCCTCGACGCTGCCGACCATCGCCGCGGGCGGCTGGCAGTAACCGGCGGCACAGGTGCCGTCGGTCGGGCAGTGGCGATCGGTCTCGACCTTGCCGCTCTTGCAGACCGTCGATGTCGCGCCGGCGCACATGCGCTCGCCGTCGGTGCAGATGGGCGCGAGATCGGGATGGTGCGTGGTTCCGAGATCGTTCGACGTCGCGCCGAGATCGCGCGCGGTCGCGCCGTCGGGCTTGCCTTGGCCACCCGGACCGAGGTAGAGCGGGTTGGCTGCGGTGCACGCCGAGAAGAAGAAGACAGACGCCACCAGCGACTTCATGGTGCCTAGATACTACGGAGCGGAAGCGGCGTAAAGCGCGCGGAACGAACCTTCCGCCGGTGCACTGCATCAAAACGGCGCGCGGGATGCATCTCTTCCCGATGGCGGCGATGGGCGAGGACGCCCGAAAAGAGCTCATGAGACAGACCGGAAATTTGAACGGATTGTGGATCGTGCGTGCGACTGCCGAAACCGGTGATGAGAGAGCGGCGAGCCCGCTCATCGCGCGGGTGCAGGACGAGCTTTATGCGCTCGCCTTCACCAACGCGCCGCGAGCCGGCGACTGTTGCCGCGCGCTCGGCGCTGAAGGCCGGCCCTTCTACGTGTGCGCGGCCAACCTCGAGCGGGTTTTGGCCGAGCTCAAGGCGCTCGGCGCGCGCGGCTTCATCGTCGACTACGATGCTCAGCTGGCCAAGTTCAGCTCGGCGCACAGTCTGCCCGAGCCGGGCGCCGGCGCCGCGCTTCCGCGCTGAGCGGGCTCGTGATCGCGCGCGTCGCGTCGCGCACCAGGTAAAGATTGGCGACCAGCCACGGCAGATTCACGCCGTAAAAAAGCGCAAATCCGTATACGCCGCGAACGCGCATATTGGGATATCCGGCCACGTGCGCGGTCACGAAATAGAGCAGCACCGAATAGGCGACGTACGCGCCGAGCGCGAGCTGCAGCGGATAACGCCACACGCGCCGCCGCACGATCGCCCAGATCAAAAGCAGGTTGAGCGCCTGGGTGAAGTAGACGTTGATCCCTTCGAGGCCGATCGCGAGCGGCGAGACCGCATCGTAGTAGGCGCGGTCGCAGTCGCCGTAGACGCGGAACAGGCGCGCCAGCAGATTGGTTTCCGCGTCGGCCACCAGGGTGGCGCGATGGCGCAGCCAGTAGAGCTCGAGGGTGAAGGCGATGACGACGAAGAATCCGAGCAGGCCGACGATGAGGCGGTCGCGCCCAGACAGTCTGGGTCTCATCATCGCTTTATAACGTCGTTACTCGCTCGTGCAAACCAGCGCGCCGAAGCCGGGCAGCTCGACCTCGGGCGCGCCGTCGCGATCGATCAGGCGCGCGCCGGCCGGACCGGAGAAATGCGCGTCGCCGGCGTCGAGCGCGAGGCGCCAGCGGCCTCGGCGCGGAGCCGGACCGAACAGGCGCGCCGGCTCGGGCGAGAGCGACAGGAAGAAGATCGCCTCGGCGCCCTCGCGCCAGCGGCGCACCCAGAGCGCTGAAGCGGCGTCGTCGGCGCGCGCGTCGGTGCGGCTCTTGTCGAGCGCGCGCAGCGCGAGGTGCTCGCGCCGGAGCTGAAGGAGGGCGCGATACCACCGTCGCACCCCGGCGTGCCGCCCGACGTCGCCGAGCGAGAGATCGATCTTCGAGCGCAGGAAGGTGTCCGGGTCTTGCGGATCGGGCACCTCGACGTGATCGAACTCGCGGCGCCGGCCCTTGGTCACCGCCTCGGCGAGCGCCGGATCTCCGAAGTCGGTGAAGTAGAGAAACGGCGCCGGCTCGGCGTGCTCCTCGCCCATGAAGAGAAGCGGCAGGCAGGGCGCGCACAGATAGGCGGCCGCCACCGCGTGCTCGCAGCCGGGCCGAAGCTGACCCAGCCGTTCGCCGCGCGCGCGGTTACCGATCTGATCGTGATTCTGCGCGCAGACCACGAAGCGCTCGCCGGGGAGCTGCTTGGCGGGCGTGCCGAACGGCGCGCCGCGAAAGATCGACCGCTCGCCGGTAAAGACGTAGCCGTCGCAGATCGCGCGCGCGAGC
>JANWLJ010000213.1 GCA_025450955.1 Polyangium sp. (in: bacteria)
ATTGGGACGCGCTCGGTTGCTACGTGCCGCTCGGCCGCTTGATGGCCGCGCACGGGTTTGATCTCCACGCCTACCGCGGCCTGGCGATCTTCCGACCGCCGCTTCTCACCGCGCTGTTCGCGACGGCGGCGCGGCTCGGGGGCGGCGATCCCGCCTTTCACATCATCGTTTGGGCGTTCGCCGCCACGCTTCCGATCTCGTCCTGGCTCATCGCCCGCGCGCTCGGCGCGGCGAGGCGGACGGCGCTGCTCGCCTCGATGGCCTGCCTGCTCGCGCCAATCTTCGCCGCCCAGGCGGGCATCGAGCAGAGCGATCTTCCGGTGGCCGCGTGGGTGGCGATCGCCTGGCTGCTCGCACTCACGAGGCGACGCTGGGCTTTTGTGCTCGTGGCGGCGGCGGCGCTTCTGACGAAAGAGAGCGCCCACTTCGTGCTCCTTCCCGCAGCCTGGCTATGGTGGCAATGCTCGGCCGGTGACGCCAGAGCCCGGTTTCGCTACGCCGCTCCAGCGCTCTTGCCCTATTTGGTCCTATTCGGCTGGATCTTCGCGCAGCACCGAATCGTCGGCCACGTGCTCTACGCGGGACAGGCCTCGCTCCTCGGAATCGCGTCCTGTCTGCAGGCGATTGATCACAGCCTCGTCGAGGGGGGACGTCTCCTCTTCTCGTTGGCCGCCTTTCCGATCGTGGCGGCCGCGTGGCGCGATCGCCACCAGCTCCGCGCGCGGCCCGAGAGCGCGGCGACGCTGGCGACCGCGGGTGCGATTCTGCTCCTACCGTTCGCGTTCCCCGCGGCGCTCCCGCGCTACATGCTGCCGTCGCTTCCGCTTCACTGCGCGCTGGCGGCGATCGGCGTCGACGCGATGGTCTCCCGGCTCCGGCCGCTCGTCGTCCCCGCCGGCGCTTTGATCTTGGTGGCCCTGTGGTGGTCGCCGACGCTCGACTCGCGTTCCGAGTGGCACCTCGAATCGAACCTGCGCTATCGCGCGCTCCTCGACGCGGAGGTCGCGGCTGCCGGCGAGCTGTCTCACGACCACGCCCGACGGGTGATCGCGCCGTTTCCGATGAATCTGGCGCTCGCCGATCCGCACGCGAACTACGCGCCCGAACCCATCGCGGTGGCGCCACCCGGCCCCGATCTCTCTTTGCCCACGCTCTGCCGGAGCGATTTTCTCGTCTCCACCGCCGAGGAGTCGACGCGCCCCGCCGAGAAGGTGCTCGGCGCCGCGGGCGCGCTCACGCTCGCGTGGGAACGATCAGCGGCGGGCCACCTCATCCGAATTTTTCGCGTGAGCTGTCGATGAGCTCAAAACGAGACTGCGACGCCGCCGAGCCCGCCAAAGCCGGCGCCCGGCGAAACTGAGAGCACCGGCAAAACGAGTTGCTTCTTGCGCCAGCTCGCGACGTCCATGTCGTCCTGGCCGAGGATCCACAGCACGATCCCGGGAATCCCAATCGCCAGCCCGACGCCCGCCGCCACCGATCCGGAAGCGATCTCCGCGCCGCCGCCGAACAGGTGCGGATTCTCGGCGCCGTAGCCGATGAGCACGCCGCCCAAGATCGTCAGCGCCAGGCCCGGCACCGTCAGCCCGATCCCGATGTTGCGGCGCGCGAGCGCGTGATGATAGGTGCGGTCGAGCGCCTTGGGATCGACCTTGGCCGGAGCCAGCGACGCATCCGGCTCCTGATCGGCCCGAGCCTCGAGGGGCGCCGCCGCGAGGAATCCGGCGAGCGCCAGCGCGATCCACTTCACGAGCTTCACCCTATCACGGGCGAACGCGACGACGGAGCGACCGGCCCGACGGATCAGTGAACCGCGTGGAGGATGGTGCCGCCCGCGCCGACCGCGTACACGTCGCCGCCCGGTGAAGCCCAGACTGCGTCGAGGGTGGGCGTGCTCGCGGGGACCATCTCGCCGGTCCAGCCGGAGCCGTCCCAGAAGCTGATCGCTCCGGTGTACGTGCTGCCGCTTCCGGTGTCTCCGACGGCGAACACCCGCGAGAACGAGGTGCCGCCCATGCCGTAAAGCGATCCGTTGCCGCCGGTTGGGGCCGAGAGCCACTCGGAGCCGTCCCAGCGGCCGACGTAGTTGTAGGCGAACGCGAGCACCTCGGTCGGCCCGAAGGCCACCAGCCCGTAGGCGCTCTGATGGCTCGTGCCCGGCGTGGTGGCCAGCTCGGTCAGCGTCTTGCCGTCGTAGTGATAGACGTAGCCGCCGCCGATGTAGACGTCGCTCGCCGAGCGCACCCGCACGTCGCACTGATGAAAGAGGGTGGTGGGCACGGTGATGCTGGCGGCGATCGTCGCGACCCCGCCGGTCAGGCGCTCGAGCTGGCCGCCGTAGTTCCAGACGTAGGCGTCGTCGGTGCCGATCGCGCCCACACAGCAGAAGTCGCCGCACGCGGTGGTGCCGCGCTTCTGCCAGGAGGTGCCGTTCCACCACAAGATCGTCGCCGTGTAGCTCGCTAGGTCGTTGGCGTCGGTGATGGCGAAGACGCTGTTCGCCGAAGTGCCGTCGATCCCGATCAGGTTGCCGGTGCCCTGCGGGACCGGCATGGTCTTCCACTGGCTGCCGCTGCCGCGCAGGATCGTCCCGTAGTCGCCGACGGCAAACACGTCGCTGCCGCTCGCGCCCCACACCCCGTGCAAGGTCACCGAGACCCCGCTCGGAAGCGCGGTCCAGGCAGTGGCGTTACAGCGGCCGCCGGCGCAGCCGGCCGAGCAGGTCACGAAGTGATAGGGATAGCTGCACGCGCCCGCCGCGCAGCTGCCGGCGGGATCGTGGACCCGCAGGGTGGTCGCGTCGTCGCACTGATCGGCGGGCGGCGCGACGCACGCTTTGGGCGCGCCCTTGCAAAGCCCGGTGGTGCACTGATCGTTGACGGTGCACGGATCGCCGTCGTCGCAGGTGGCGCCGTCGTCGTAGGCGTAGCTGCACTGCCCGCCGGAGCAGGTTCCGGCCGCTTTGAAGCAGCTCGACGGCGGGCTGTCGCAGCTCACCGTCCCGCACGGATCGGTGGCGCACGCGTTTGCGACGCAGCCGCCCGCGCCGCAGGTGACGTTCTTCTTGGTGTAGACGCACGCGCCGAGCTTGCAGACGCCCTGTTGATCGTAGGTGAGAAGCTCGCTGCCGCTCGCGCACATCGCCTTCGGCGGCTGGTTGCAGATGAGCGGGGTGCCCGCGCACGCGCCGGCCGCGTCGCAGGTGTCGCCGACGGTGCACGCATCGCCGTCGTCGCAGGCGAGCCCGGCGACGATCGAATACACGCATTTTCCGCCCTGGCAGGTGCCGCTCGGCGCGTAGCACTGCGACGGCGGATGATCGCACGGCCCGCACCCGGTGCCGCTGCCGAGATCGTCCGAGGACGAAGGCGGCGGCGCGAGATCAGGCTGCGGCTGGGTGCCGCCTCCACCGACGCCACCGTCGGAGCCCGGGCCGGAGATGGACGCGTCGCCGCCGTCGGGCGCAAACCCGGGCGCGTTTCCGGCGCTGCACGCGCAAAGAGTGAGAACGCAACAAAGGGCCAGGCTGCGGGTGGACATCGGCCGAAGCTACGAGCGCCGGCCTCCATCCTTCCCGAGGAACCGCCGGCTCAGGCCAACCCAATGCTCATGAGACAGGCGCGCAGATACCAGCCGAGCTCTTGACGCTGGCGAAAGCGCGGCACGTGGGCGAAGGTCTCGCGTGCGGCGCGAACCGCGAGCCGGGCGCCGTCGCGATCGCGCAGCTCGCGTCGCGCGCAGGCCAGCCGCACTCGCCCCTCCACCGACGAGGAGTTGATGGTGACGAAGCGCGCGAACGCGTCCTCCGCCTCGGCCGAGCGCCCGAGCGCGTAGAGCGCGCGGCCGGCGATCAGGTAGGCGTCACCGTATTGAAAGCGCTCGTTCTGGTTGGCGGCGTGGACCAGCGGCGCGAGCGCCTCGGCGGGCCGGCCCGACAGGAGCAGCGCGAGACCCTGCAGAAACGCCAGCTCCTCGGAGTCGGGATCGCGACGGCGCGCCTCTTCGAGGAGCTTCAGCGCGCGCCTCGGGCGGCGCTTCTCGATCCAGATCTTGGCGAGGTCGCGCCGCGCGGTCACGTTCTCGGGCGCATGAACGATCCCGCGCTCGAGGAGCGGCTCAACAAGATCCTTCATCGGCTGGCGAAGGTGAGCGATCGGCCCGAGCGCGAGCTGCGCTACCAGGTGGTGCTGGTCGACGTGCCGATGATCAACGCGCTCACCTTGCCCGGCGGAACGGTGCTGGTGTTTCGCGGGCTCGTCGACATGATGAACAAGACCATGGGCGGCAGCGACGACGCCTGGGCGGCGGTGCTCGGCCACGAGTGCGCGCACGCGGCGCTGCGCCACGGGATGGGGATGATTCAGGTGGCCTCGTCGCTGGCGCTCGATCGGCCGTTCGCCGGCGGCGCGGGCGATCTGGCGGCGTTCTTCAACACCATCTCGCGCGCGCACGAGTTCGAGGCCGATCAGTTCGGCGCGCTCTACGCCTATCGCGCCGGCTTCAACCCGAGCGCGGCGCTGGTGCTGCACAAAAAAATGCTCGAGACGATGGGCGAGATCCCGCGCGGCATGACCCACCCGACCCAGGCCGAGCGCATCGCCCGGGTGCGCGACTACCTGCTCGATCTGCGCGCCAAGGTGCATGGCTTCGACCTCGCGGTGAAGTCGCTCGGCTCGGGCGACTACGACGCGGCGATCGGGCGCTTCGAGGTGTTCCTCGGCGTGTTCCCCGACTCGACCGCGGCGCGCTCGAACCTGGGAGTCGCGCTGCACCGAAAGGCGCTCACCGCGCTCGTGCCGTCGACGCGCTTTCGCCGCTCGACCGACATCGATCCCAATTCGCGCGCGCGCAAGATCGAGCTGCACGCGGGCGCGCCGCAGGTCGCAGGGCTGAAGAAGGAGGCGGAAATCGACCAGCGGCTGCTCCGGCAGGCGATCGACGAGTATCGCGCCACCCTCGAAGTCGATCCGAGCTACGCCAAGGCGCAGATCAACCTCGGCGCGGCGCTCGACGATCTCAAAGATCGGCGCGGCGCGCGGGCGGCGCTCGAGCGGGCGGTGCGGATGGCGCCGAAAGAGAAAGAGGGCTGGAACGATCTCGGCGCGGTGGCGGCCGAGACCGGCGACACCGCACGCGCGCTCGGCGCGCTCGACAAAGCGGTCGCGCTCGACGGCAACTACCCCGAGGCCTGGTTCAACCTGGCGATGACCTACGAGCAGGCGTCGCGCAACAAAGACGCGGCCGCGGCGTGGACGAAGTACCTCGGCCTCGACGGCAAGAGCGGCTGGTCGAGCATCGCCCGCGAGCACATCGCGCGCATGAAGAAGTGATCGACCGCTCTAGGCTTTGAGCAGCTCGGGGAGCTTTTCGCGGGTGCGATCGAGATCGCCTTCGTACTTGAGGAGCAGGCTCAAGGTGTCCTTGACCA
>JANWLJ010000214.1 GCA_025450955.1 Polyangium sp. (in: bacteria)
CGCGCCCGCGCCGACCGCCGCCAGCATGGCCACCAGCGCGCCCGCTTGATCGGCCACCGCGACCCCGATCGCCCGCCCCAACAAACTTCCCCCGCTCTCGGACGGCGCGGCCTTGACCAGCATGTCGACCACCGCGCGCACCGCGAGCGCGAGCGATCCGTAGCTCATCTCTTCGCCGCTCTCGCGCACGAACGCCGGCTCGTCCTCGTCCGCGCGCTCGAGGACAAAGCTCAACAGGGTGGAGGCCATCTCGGCGAACCTAGCACTACTGCGACCAAACCTCTCGTCGCCCCGCTTGCTGCGGGCCCGGCTGGCGGCGTCGCAGCAGTGCTCGCCAGATCCGAATGCGCTATCTTGTCCCCATGCAAACCGCCGCTCGCGCCCTCGCTTCCATGTTCGCGCTCGGGTTCGCGCTTTTGCCCGCGGGGCCCGCGCTCGCCGGCAAGCGCCCTGCTCCCGGCCAGCTCGCGCCCGACTTCGCGCTGCCCGCCTCGACGGGAAAAACGGTCAAGCTCTCCGACTATCGCGGCAAGCAGACCGTCGTCCTCGCCTTCTTTCCCAAAGCGTTCACCGGCGGCTGAACCCGCGAGATGTCGGCGTTCCGCGATCAAATCAAGCGGTTCGCCGACGCGCATGCCCAGGTCCTGGGCATCTCGACCGATGATCTCGCGACCCAGAAGCGCTTCGCCGACAGTCTCCACCTGCCGTTCCCGCTGCTCGCCGATCACGGCGGTCAGGTCGCCGCGTCCTACGACGTCAAGCTCCTCGGCTTCGCCAAGCGGGTCACCTTCGTCGTCGACAAAGCGGGCAAGGTGGTCAAGGTCCTCGAAGGCAAGGACGCGCTCGATCCCTCTCCATCGCTCTCCGCCTGCCCGCTCGCCCACCCTTCGCTCTGAAGGTGAGCGGCCAAGCGCCCGCTCCGCTCTGAAACCAGCTAGCCCGCGCCTTGCAGCAGTCGATTGCCATGACCGCGCTCGCCGCCGCTCTCTGCGCCACCCTGCTCGCCACGCCCTCTTTGGCGCCCAAGGTGCCGCACATGACCGCGCCGGTGGTCAACGTTCACGCGCGGCGGGTGCTGACCGCCTCTTCGCTGCCGTTCATCCGCGATCTGCTCCCGCACGAGACGGTGAGCGCGGTCGGCTCGGGCATCATCATCTCCTCCGACGGCCTCATCCTCACCAACCATCACATCATCCGCGGCTCGACCGACGTGCGGGTGTCGATCGGCGATCAGCACGACCTGCCGGCGCGGGTGGTGGCGCAAGATCCTTCGCTCGACGTCGCGCTCTTGCGGGTGAGCGCCGGCCACCCGCTGCCGAAGGCGAAGCTCGGCTCGTCGGGACGAATGCGGGTCGGCGACTACGTGGTCGCGGTCGGAAATCCGTTCGGGCTCTCGCACACGGTCACGAGCGGAATCGTGTCGGCTCAAGGCCGCGTGCTCCACGTCGGTCCCGACGTGCCGCTCATCCAGACCGACGCGCCGATCAACCCCGGCAACTCCGGCGGGCCCCTCTATGATCTGCACGGGCGGGTGGTCGGGCTCAACACCGCGATCGTCGCCGGGGCGAGCGGAATCGGCTTCGCGCTGCCGATCGACGTGATCAAGCGCGCGCTGCCGCAGCTCGAGAGCCAGGGTCACATCACCCGCGGCTTCGCCGGCGTGCGGGTCGGGGTCGTTCCCGCCACGCTCGCCCGCGCGATCGGTTTGCCGACCGAGGTCGAAGGAAAGATCGCAGGCGCGCTCGTCGAGCGGGTGGTGCCGGGCAGCCCGAGCGCCAAGGCCGGCCTTCTGCCGGGCGATGTCATCCTCCGCTGGGACGGCCGCCGCATCGACTCCGCCGAGAACCTGCCGTGGCTGGTCGAGCTGACCCCGCCCGGCACCGAGGTCCGAATCACCATCCTGCGCGATCACACCTCGCTCGAGCGCCGGCTGAAGATGGCCACGCTGCCGCACAAAGCGGGGTCCGAAGGCCCCGGCGAGGGGAGACCGGGCCTCGCTCCCGCCACACCAACTCCATAATCCCACTGGACATTGCCCCGGCGCTCCGCTTGCATTCGGTGGGGACACTGTGGGAGCCGCAACCACCACGAGCGACGAAATGCGGATGCCTCCGCCCGGGCTGCCGCGCGCGGTGGCCGCCGATCCGCGCTATCGCGTGCTCACCGAGATCGGCCGCGGCGGAATGGGCGTGGTCTACGACGCGATCGATCGCGAGACCGGCGAGCGGGTCGCGATCAAGGTGCTCTCGTCGCGCAAAGACGGGCTGCTCCGCTTCAAAAACGAATTCCGCCTCGCCTCGCGGCTCACCCATCCCAACCTGGTCGCGCTCTACGATCTGGTGCTCGCCGACGAGGCCGCCTACTTCGTGATGGAGCACGCGCCGGGCGTCGATCTGCGCCGCTACGTGCGCGGCAAGGGTCGGCCCGATCTGCCGCGGCTCTACGCCTGCCTCACCCAGATGCTAGACGCGCTCGAGTGTTTGAACGCGGCCGGGATCGTCCACCGCGATCTCAAGCCGTCGAACGTGCTCGTCTCCGAGGACGGCCATCTGCGCCTGCTCGACTTCGGGCTGGCCGGCGCCGCCGATACGCCCGACTTCTCCGGCGCGATGCTGGCCGGCACGCCGACCTATATGTCGCCCGAGCAAATCGCCGGGCAGCCGCTCACGCCCGCCGCCGATCTCTACGCGCTCGGGGTGATCGTCTACGAGCTGCTCGTCGGTGAGCCGCCGTTCGTCGGGCCGCAGCGCGCGGTCTTGCACGCGCAGCAGGTCAAGTATCCGCTGCCGCCGTCCGATCGCGCGAGCGACATTCCGCCCGAGCTCGAGCTGTGGTGCCTAAAGCTCCTCGCCAAGCGTCCCGAGGAGCGGTTCGCCTCGCCGCGCGCCGCCCGGCAAGCGCTCTTCGCGTCGGGCGCGCCGGCGTCGACGCCCGCCGACGGTTGGGGCGAGCTCGGCTCGGACCGCTTCGCCGCCCTCCGCGATCGCGAGCTCATCGGGCGCGACTCGGAGCGCGCGCTCCTCGAGGCGCTCCTCGATCGGGTGCAGGGCGGCGCCTGCCACATGGCGCTCATCACCGGCGAGTCGGGGATCGGCAAGACCGCGCTCGCCGAGTCGCTGTGCGCCGACGCCGAGCTGGCCGGCTGCGTGGTCCTGCGCGGCGCCTGCCGCGAGCGCGAGTCGGTGCCCTACAACGCCTTCGACGCGGTGGTCGACGCCGCGGCGGCGCAGGTGGAGCGGCTGGTCGCGCGCGGCACCCTCGCCCGCGCGCAGCTCGCCGAGGTGGGCGACGACTTCGCGCTCCTCGGCCGCCTGTTTCCAGTCCTGCGCGAGCTCGAGAGCGACGCGCCGGCGGAGGCGCCTTCTGCGATCGGCTCGGGCGATCGCGAGCGCGCCTTTGGCGTGTGCAAGCGTTTGGTCGAGCGGGTCACCCGCGCCCATCCGCTGGTGCTGCTCCTCGACGATCTGCACTGGGCCGACGAGGACTCCCTCGCGCTGCTCGGCCATCTTCTGGCCGCGCCCGGCGGCACCGGCGGTCTGATGGTGATCGCCACCGCCTGGCCGCCGCGCCAGAGCGTCCGCGGCGAGGCGCCGCCGCTCGAGCGTTTTCTCCACGGACAGCGCCAATTCACCGACGGCGACGGCCTCATCACCCATCTCGCGCTCGGCCCGCTCGGCGAGCTCGACGGCGCGCGGGTGGTGGGCGCGGTCGCCGGCCAGCCGGTCGATCCGGGCGCGGCGGCGACCATCCAGCGCGAGGCGGCCGGCAATCCGTTTCTGCTGGTCGAGCTGGCCCGGCTGCACACCGAAGAGGGCGCGGTCCGCCCGACGGTGCGCGAGGCGACCCGGCGCCGCTGCGCCTCCTCGACGACGACGAGCGCGCGCTGGTGGAGCTGGCCGCGCTCGCGCCCGAGCCGGTCGAAGCCGAGCTCCTGCACGCCACGCTCGAGGCCTACTCCCGTCCGCTCTCGCTCGAGGGCGCCGGCTTGCGCCGGCTGGTCGGGCTCAAGATCCTGCGCGAGTCGGGCGCGCGCGGCCGCTCGGTGGGCGGGGTGCGCTACGACTTCTATCACCACCGGATCCGCGAAACGATCCGCAGCGAGATCCCGGCGACGCGCCGGCGCGCGCTTCATCTGCGCCTCGCCGATTCGCTCGCCGAGCTCCACCCCGACGACGCCGAGGCGCTGGTGCGCGAGCTGCTCCTGGGGGGCGACGAGCTGCGCGCCGCCACCTACGCCGAGGCCGCCGCCGAGGCCGCGATGTCGCGCCTGGCCCACGCGCGCGCGGCCGATCTCTTCCGCCTCGCGCTCAAGTACGCCGGCCGCTCGGACGCGCCCCGCCTCCACGTGCGGCTCGGCCAGGCGCTCGAGGGCACCGCGCGCTTCGGCGAAGCGGCCGAGCAGTACCGCGCCGGCCTCGGCGATCCCGACGGCGCCCAGCTCCGCGGCGTCGAGCGCACCCGCGTCGAGCTGCGCCTCGCGCACTGTTTGATGCAGGTCGGCCGGCTCGAGCAGTCGGGCAGCCTGGTCGAGCGCTGCCTGGCCGATCTCGGCCATCGGCCGCATCGTTCGCGCCCGCGCCGCGCGCTCGCGATCGCTTGGCTGCTCGTGCGCATTCTCTTTTGCGATCTCTTTGTCGGCCGGCTGCGCAAGCGCGACACCCCGAGCATCGAAGCGCGCCTGACCGCCTACAGCCTGGCGGTGCCGCACTTCCAGTTCACCTCGCGAAACCTCGAGCAGCTCGAGTTCGCGCTTCGCTATCGTCTGCTCGGCACCCGCTCGCCCGCCGCCGAGGTGCGCCAGGAGGCGCACGCGATGGGGCTGGTGCTGCTCCTGCCGTTTGCGCACGTGGGCGGCCCGCTCACCCGTCCGATCGCCCGCCACTTTCGCGCGCTCGAGGCGGGCGCCGCCAAGGTCGCCACCGAGCGCAGCCGCGCCTGGCTTCCGCTCTTGCGCGCGCTCTACGCGATGGTCTCCGGGCGGCCGGATCTGGCGATTCCGCACTTCGCCGAGCTGCGCGACTTGAGCGCCTCGCAGACCGGCTACGTCGCGCTGCAGCGGCACAACGCGCTGTTCCTCTCCGGCGCCTACGACGCCTACGTCGCCGACGTCGCCGCCACCGCTCATCACGACGGCGCGCTCACGCCGCTCGACATCGCGCGGCTCGCCTATATCGAGCGGGTGCGCGGCCATCGCGAAACCGCGCGGCGACTCACCGAGGATCTCGCCCGCACCCGCCCCGAGGACGTGCCGTGGACCCACCGCTCGCCCTACACCTATCAGCTCGTCGAGCTCAAGCTCCTCGACGGCGATTCGATCGAAGCGGTGCGGCTCGCGCGCAGTCTTCAGCCGCGCATCCGGCGCGGCGCGATCTCACCGACCACCGGCGCCTATGAATCGGTCGACGCGGTGGTGCGCGCGTTTTTGTCCGACGCGCGGCGGCTCGCTCGCGCCGGCGAGCGCGGCGAGGCCGAGGCGATCATCGAAGAGGCGAGGCGCGCGCTCGGCCGGGCGCCGATCCTCGCGCCGCCGCTCTTCTCCGCCCGGCTCTATCACGATCGCGCGCTCATCGCGCTCGCGCTCGGCCGCCGCGCCCGGGCCCTGCGCCTCTTCGACGAGGCCGAGAAGCGATCGCGCGCGCGGGTGGTGCCCTGTTTTCGACTGAGGCTGTGCGAAGATCTGCTCGAGCTTCTCTCGCCCACCGATCCGCGCCGGGACGCGATCGCCGAAGAGGCCGCCAAGCTCGCGCTCACCGAGCGATTGGTCCGGCGCGCCGGCCGCGCGCCCTGGCTCGATCCACTCGCCTGATCGAGCTCGCGATCGCTTACGCGCGCGCCGGATTCTCCGCCGCTACTGGACGTTGATGGCGCTCATCCACTGGTTGGAGCCGCCCTTCTGCGAATCGACGTAGAGGAAGATCGGATAGGTGCCGCTCTGGGTCTTGGCCGCCACATTGATGGTCAGCCCAACCGTGTCGCCCGCCTTCACCTGCCCGCTCTCGGGGCTCACCGTGATGCCCTGGCCCGGCTGTCCCTCGAGCGCCCACTTGATGACGCCGACGTCGCCGAAGGCGTAGGGCTCGAGCTTGGCGGTCATCGACTGCCCCGCCGGAAGCGTGATGTCGATCGGATCGACCGCGACGTCGAAGTAGGGATCGCCCGCCGGCGCCGGCACGCAGGGATCGCTGTTGCCGGCCGCCGCCGCCTTGTTCGAATACAGCCGGGTCACGTAGTACGACTCGGGCGTCGCGCCCCCGTCGGCCACGTCCTGGGTCACGTTGAAGGTGGTGCTCAGGCCGACGCACAGATCGCCGACCTCGCCGCCGAGCGGCGCCATGCTGGGATCCGCCGAGTAGGCGGTATCGGTGTACGGATGCCCGTCGGTGGCGGTCTCGGCGATCTCGTGGCTGAGCACCTCGGTGATGCCGTCGAAGGGGGTGTTGCCGCCAAAGCCCTTGCACTGAAGATTGATCGCGTAGGGCACGAACTGGTTCGAGCCGGTCGCCACGCGGGTCTCGGCGTGATAGCCGCCGTAGTCGCTGCACCCGTTCGAGCCGTAGAGCGTCGACTGGGTGGTCGCCGGAACGATGAACGAGAAGACGGTGTTCGCGTTTGGCGCCGGGAAGGTGTGGTCGGCGATGTAGCCCTTGATGAGCGGGCTGATGGCCGAATCGTCGAGCGTCGCCGGCTTGGCGACCGGCAGCACGATCACGCCCATCGCCTGGCCCGGCCCGACGCCGTACTCGGCGAGGCTGCCGGTGTAGTAGGTGCTGGTCATCATCCACTCGAGGAAGGTCTGCACCTGCTCTCCGAGCGCCTCATCGCCTTGCCACACCACCGTGGAGACCTCCATCGACTTCATCACCGGCCCGCCGCCGTTGGCCATCTGCAAAAGCGGCGGGTGATCGGTCGGCGCGCGCGACGGGAAGGAGAGGTCGGGCGCGGGCGGGCCCATGTCGACCGGCGGCGCGGTCATGTCCATCGCGACGGTGTTGTTGGCAGCCGGCGAGCACCCGAACACCACGAGCGAAAGAAGCGGCAGCAGGCGAGACAGTGAGCGACGCATCGAGCCCTCCACGGTGCCGGCCGCAGCCTGCAACCAGCGGTCCACTCTACACTCACGGTAACACGATGGGATCGGTCATCTTTTTTCGGGTGGGGGTACGTCCCCCCGGGGCGGCATCCCACAACGACGTACCCAGATGCAACGGCAGCCGCGCTAGCCGGTGAAGGCGGCCCCACGCTACCGCAACTTCCCGGTAGCGTTGATAAATTAACGGCTCTCCGGAACCGTTCGCGGCGCGGTTCGGGCACTCGCCGCGCGCGCAGTTGCACACCGCCTGAGCTGGTGGGAGCAAAGGCTCCGATTCGCGTCGCCGCAAACGCGCCGAGCGATTGTAATTCCGAGAGCTTCGCGCATTCGGACGAGCGGCTCGCCGCTTGCTCTAGCCGGCGATCACGATGCGCGCGACCCTTTGCTCCTCGACGCTTGCTCTCTCGCTGTTTGCCGCCGGCTGTCTCGGAGGCGTCGCGCCCGAGGACGTGGGGGCGGCGCGCGCGCCGATCATCGGCGGCACCCTCGACACCGCGGACCCCGGGGTGGTGCTGGTGTTCGCGCAGCAGCCCGGATCCCAGAGCGGATCGCTCTGCACCGGCGAGGTGGTCTCGCCGCACGTGGTGATGACCGCGGCCCACTGCGTCTCACCGTCGGAGGTGGGTCAAGGCGCGGTGTTCACCGTCTTTACCGGCGACGACTTCAACCAGGCGACCCAGGCCGATCTGCTCCCGGTCAAAGAGACCCATCCGAATCCGAATTGGGATGCCAACAACCTGCCGGGCGGAAGCGACGTCGGGGTGGTGATCCTGCAGAACGCGACCACCATCCGGCCGCTGCCGTTCAATCACGCGGCGATGACCCAGGCGCTGGTCGGCCAGAACGTGCGGTTCGTCGGCTATGGCCTCGATGACGCGCTCAACCAGACCGGCGCCGGCGTCAAGCGGGTGACCAGCACCGTGCTCTCCGACTACGACACCGTGAAGCTGCACTTCACCGACGGGACGCACGAGACCTGTAACGGCGATTCGGGCGGGCCGGCGTTCATGACCTTGAGCGGCGTCGAGACCATCGTCGGGGTGACCTCTTACGGCGACCCGAACTGCAACCAGGGCGGCTACGACACCCGAATCGACTCGGTGAGCACGTTCGTCGACGGGTACGTGCAGACGAACGATCCTTCGATGACGCCGCCGTCGAGCCCGCCCGCGGGCGACGGCGGCTCCACTCCGCCCGCGAGCGATCCGGGCTCGGGCGACTCGAGCGGCTCGGGCTCGAGCGCCGGCCAGGGCCAGGCCGCGCCGGGCACCACCGCGCTCGCCCAGATCGGCGACGCCTGCCGCGCCGACGCCGACTGCGCCACGCACACCTGCGGCATCGGCCCGGTCGGGACCCAGGTGTGCGTGACCGCGCAGAGCCCGAACAACGCCACCATCGGCGGCTGCTCGGTGGCGCTCGGCGGCCCGGGCGGCGAGTCGGCCTCGGCGCTCTTGCTGGTGCTGTTCGGGCTGGGCGGCCTGTTGGCGCGGCGGCGCTACGGCAACGCGGGACGCGGCGTGAGCGAGAACGGCTCGGGCGAAGAGGGCCGCGGCTGAAAGCCGTGATAGCTGTCGAGCTCCTCGAGCCGCTCGGGCAAATAGCTCTCGACGAGGTAGCGCAGC
>JANWLJ010000215.1 GCA_025450955.1 Polyangium sp. (in: bacteria)
CCGAGGCGTGGGCGCTGGCGGCGATCAAGGAGCGGGCGCGGCGCGTGTTGTGGCTGAATCCGGAGCCGCCGGCGTCATGGGCGTTCGGCGACTCGGCGATGCGCGACTACGAGCCGTACTGCACCCGGGTCGAGGTGGTGAACAACCTCGCCTCGCTCGCCAAGGTCGTCGACACGCTCGTCTTGTGATCAGAGCTTGGCTTCGAGCTTTTCGCGCGCGTCGGCGGCGAAGCCGAGCGCCAGCTCGCTGCCGAAGACGATGATCGGGCGGCGCACGCGCGCGCCGTCCTCGGCGAGCCAGGCGAGGAGCTTGTCTCCGTCGAGTCCGTCGGCCTCGGCGCGGCGCTTGGGCGCCACCAGCTCCTTCGGGCCGCCGGCCCGCTTGGCGAGCGCGCGCAGCTCGGCGGCGGAGAGCGGCTCCTTGATCAAGTTGCGGACGGTGAAGTTGCCTTCGCCCTTTTTGTGCGCGAGAAACTCCCGCGCTTTGACACAGCCGGTTCAGCCGGGTTTCCAATAGAGCTCGACGTTCGCCATAACGCGTGAGCGTATCACGCCGGCTCGAGCTCGAGGCGCGCTTGCAGGTGGGCAAGGACGCGCTCGCGCGACCAGAGGAGCGGGTGGTATTCGCCGGCGAGCCAGAGCGGGATGAAGTCGTCGTAGTGCGGGGAGGCGGGGTGGCCCGACTGGCCGGTGGTGTGGATCGCGCGCGAGGCGTCCCAGTCGCCGAGATCGATGAGCTGGCGGTACGACGCGGTGAAGCCGCCCTCGGCCTCGATCGGAAGGCGCGGCACGAACGCCGCCTGCCACACCGTGTTGGTGTCGCCGCCGTAGGGATAGGGGCCGCGATTGAAGATGCGATCGAGCGGCTTCTGGCCGCCGAGCGGATGGCGAAAGGCGACCGGGTGGATCGCGCCCCAGCTCCAGCGCGACTCGTCCTGGCCGAGCGTGCGCTCGAGATAATGGAGCGCGTCGTAGAGCGCGCGGGCGAGCAGCGCCTCGCGCGTTTGATCCTTCAGCCACTCTTTTTCATTCGCGATCAAAATCTCTGCGACCACGAGCTGGGTGCGATCGAGAAAGCCGATCACCACCGGATCGAGGAGCGGATGAAAGCCGACCCCGAGCACGTGCTCGGTGAGCGCGCCGAGCCAGGGCTCGAGCAGGCGCCGCTCGGCGAAAAAAAGAGTCAGCTCGTAGATCGCGCCCGCGCGCGAATCGGCCGAGAGCACGTGATCCCAGCCGGCGAGCGCATCGAGCGCGCGGGCGGCTGTTTCGCGCCTCGACGCGAGCGCGGGATCGTCGAGCAGCTTGGCGCCGAGGGAAACCAAGAGCGCGCAAAACGGCGCGGCCGGGCGGCAAAATCGATCGAGCTGAAGCTGCGCGAAATCGTCGAGCGAGAGGCGCTCCTTTTCGGTGAGCCGCTCGATGATGCGGCGGGCGCGAAAGCCGTTCATCGTCTCGTGGCCGAGAAAGTGCGGGTAGTCGGGGCCGGCGACCCGGTTGTTCGCCGAGGCGAAGTAGCCCTCTTCGGGATCGAGCGCGTGCGGCAGCTCGCCCGGCGGGATGAAGCCGACCCACTCGTGCTCGCCAGTCCAGCCGGGCTGAGGCACGAGCCCGCCCGGCCGCTTGCGCACCGGCACCCGCCCGGTCATCTGGTAGCCGATGTGGCCCTCGCGATCGGCGTAGACCACGTTCATCGCCGGCGCGTCCCAGTCGGCGAGCGCGGCGCGAAAGTCGCTCCAGTTGCGCGCGGTGTTGAGCCGCAAGGTGGCGCGAGAGATCCGGTTGTTCTCCCGGCCCGCCCAATTGAGCGCGAGCGCGTAGCCGGGCGCGCCGCGGGCGAGCGGAGACAGACCGCTCACGATCGGGCCGTGGCGGGTGACCGTGATCTCGACGGTGCGCGGCGCGGGCTCGCCCTTGACCCGCACCTCTTCGCGCAGCACCTCGGCGCGCTCCCACGCACCCTCGAATTCGTAACAGGTCGGGTCGGAGGGATCGAGCTTCTCGATGAACAGATCCATCGTGTCGGGAAGCGCCGCGGTCAGGCCCCAGGCGATGTCGGCGTTGTGGCCGATCACCACGCCGGGCGCGCCGGGGAGCGACACGCCGGTCACCTCGAGCTCGGGACAGACGAGGTGGTTCTGATACCAGATCGACGGCATCTGCGGCGCGAGGTGCGGATCATTGGCGAGGAGCGGCCGTCCCGTCGCTGATTTCGCGCCGGCGACCACCCAGTTGTTGCTCATCCCGGACAGGCCGGCGAGCGGCAGGTGCGGCGCGGCCGAGCGGAAGCGCGCGACCAGCTCGTCGTAGAGCGGCGCGAACAGCTGCTCGGGCAAGATGATCGGATTTTCGCGCGGCAGCTCGCCTTTGAGCCGGGCGGCGCGCTCGGGGCCGAGCCGCATCGAAAGCGCGGCATTGACCAGCTCGGCGTCCCAATTGGTCGACAGGCCGAAGGCCATCATCTGCCCCCACGCGAGCGTGTCGAGCGGAGTCCACGGCTCGGGTTTTGCGCCAAGCAGCGCCAGCTCGAGCGGCGCGCGAAAGCGGCGGTGCGAAAGCCAGGCGTTGACGCCGCGGGCGTAGGCCTCGAGCGCACGCTGCGTCTCGTCGTCGATGGTGGCGAGGGTCGCGCGCGCGGCGCGGCCGAGGCCGAGGGTGCGCAGAAGGACATCGGTCTCGAAGGCGACCGCGCCGACCAGCTCGGCGAGCCGGCCGTGGCCGACCCGTCGATTGAGCTCCATCTGCCACAGCCGATCCTGGGCGTGGACGAAGCCCTGGGCGAACAGGGCGTCTTCCAGATCGCCCGCGTACAGGTGCGGCACGCCAAAGCGATCGCGGAGGATTTCGACCGGCGCGCGCAGGCCGCTTACGCGCAGGGTGCCGCTCGCCTGGGGCAGCGGGCGGCGATAGAGCCGGGCGAGCGCGCGCAGCGAGTGGGTGGGCAGCTCGCGGAGCCAGTCGGGAAGGATCATGACGCCTTTCTTCGTCGAGCGCGCCAGTCGACGAACAGGAGAACGAGCGCGAAGAGAAGGCCGCCGAGCGTGCCGCAAACGCCGAGCCTAAAATGGGTCGGAGCATAGCGCAGCTCGACGGTGGAGAGGCCGGCGGGGATCGGGACCGCGCGCATCGCGATGTTGGCGGCGAGGATCGGCGCGGGCTTGCCGCCCACCGTGGCGCGCCAGCCGGGAAAGATCCCGTCGGAGACGATCGCGTAGGCGGGCGCCGAGCAGCGACAGGAGAGCGCGACCGACTCGGGAAGATAGTGGGTGAGGGTGCAGCGGCCCGCGGCGCGGCGCGCTTCACCAAACGCGATGGTCGCGCTCGCTCCCGGCACGAAGTCGGGCGCGGCGAGCGCCAACAGCGCGGCGGCGTCGCTCTTTACCGGGCGCGCGTCTTGGGCGAGATAGACGCGCGGGGCCGCGCCTTCGATCTCGACGATCGATGCGCCGAGGGTGGGGTAGTGGCGGCGCACGATCAGTCCGGGATGCGCACCGGCGAGCTGACCATTCGGCAAGAGCGCGAAGCGCGTCGAGGTGATCTGCAACAGCCGCCCCGGGCGATCGCGCAGGCCCGCCCACAGCGCGTCCTCGGCGGGCGGCTTGAACACGTCGTAGGCGTCGAGCTGATTGATCCCTTCGTCGGTGCCCGAGTTCGACTGCAGGGTCAGGCGCGCGAGCGGCGCCTCCGGACCGTCGCCGAGCGTGAGCTCGTGCGGGCGATAGAGGCGGTCGGGACCCGCGGCGCCGAAGCCGAGCGCGCGCAGATCGGCGGCGATCGGCGAGCGCGCCCGATAGGTCGCAGACGGGGTAAAGCCCATGAGCGGCACCCCGGCGGCTAAGAGATCGATCATCAGCACCGCCGCGAGCGCGAGCTCGAGGCGCCGCGCGCTCAGCCGACCGCGGGCGGCGAGCAGGATCGGCAGCCAGACCGCGAGCCCGATCGCGAGCGCGTAGCAGGCCCGCTCGCGCACCACCCGTCCCGCTTCCGACGGCGCGACCGCGCCCAGGCGGCCGACCAGCGCCAGCATCAGCGCCGGTCCTCTCGCGCTCACCAGCGCGAGCCCGAGCGCGTAGATCGCGAGCACCACCAGGCCCGCCTTCATCGCGCGCAAGGGAGCCTCGGCCACCGCCCGGATCCCGCGCGCGCCGAGCGCCGCCAGACAGAGCGTGGTGAGGAAAAAATATTTCGCCGGATAGCGGAACAGGTGCGCGCCCGGCACGAAGCGAAAGAACGGACGCCACGCCGGCGCGTGCTCGCCGAACGCGAGGAGGAGCGCAAACAGCCCGAGCGCGGCGAGCGCCACGTCGAGGTTGCGGCGGCGTTTGGAGGTGAGCTGCGCGAGCGCCAGCCACGGGGTGGCGAGGCCGAGATAGATCCCGGCGGCCCACGGCTGATAGCTCTGGCCGGTGCCTTCGTCGACGAGCGCGTGGACGAACCAGTCGGGCGAGTAGGGCGTGCCGAACGCGCCCGGCCAGGCGAGCTCCAGCAGGCGCGCGGGGTGGAGCGAAAAATGGCGCGCGTCGAGGATCGGCACGCCGCCCGGCCGGCCGACCGAGGCGACCTCGAGCCCGGGCAGGAGCTGGGCGAGCGCGATCACGGCCGCGAGCGCGGCGCCTCCGGCGACGATCGCGAGCGCGCGCCCGATCGCGCGGCGCGAGCCGGCTGCCAGCGCCTGCGCCGCACAGGCGAACCCCGCGAAGTAGGCCGCCTGCGGATCGCCTGCGGAAAAACAGAGCGCGAACAGAAGGCCGAGCCGCGCCGCCTGCGCTCGCATCCCGCGCGGCGTGTCGCTCTTCAGCGCCTGCGCGAAGAGGATCCACGGCACCCAGACGATCCCGAACAGGTAGGCGCCCGAGCCCGCCAGCATCGAGACGACATAGCCCGAGAGCGCAAACAGCACGCCGCCGGTCGCCGCTTCGATCTCGTCCGAGCCGAGACGCAAGAGCCAGGCGCGCATGCCGAAGCCGGCGACGAACAGGTGCGCGGCCATGAACAGATCGAGGCCGAGCGGCACCGGCAAAAGCAGGAGCAGGTTTCCGGGATAGAGCACGGCCGGCTGCACCATCCCGAGAAACGGCCGTCCGAGCCCGAGGTGCGGATTCCACAGCGGCAGATGGCCGGCGAGCAGCCGCGCGCGCAGAAATTCTTTTTGCGGATAGGTGAAGCGCAGGACGTCGCGAAGCCAGAACGACTGCCCGAGCGCGATCGGCACCAAGAGGAGCGCAATCGCCAGGCCGAGCGCGAGCATCGCGCGAGTTTAGCAGCCTGAAAGCGGTGCCGCTCGCGCCGGTCGCGGGATTGACGCTCGGGCGGGCCCCGGCTAGTTTGTTGGCTGCGAATGGAGAAGAAGCGGCGCGTCTACATCCAGAACTTCGGGTGTCAGATGAACGACTACGACGTCGAGCGGATGGTCGAGATCCTGCGCGCGCAGGGCTACGCCGCCTGCGCGAGCGCCGAGGAGGCCGATCTGGTGGTGCTCAACTCGTGCGCCATTCGCGAAAAGTCGGAGCACAAGGTGCAGAGCGCGGCCGGGCGGCTCAAAGAGCTGAAGGCGGCGCGTCCCGGGATGGTGCTGGCGATCGCGGGCTGCGTCGCGCAGCAGGAGGGCGCGCGGCTGCTCAAGCGGGTGCCGACCGCCGACTTCACCTTCGGGCCGGATCAGATCCCGGCGCTGCCGTCTTTGCTCGCGCGCTTTTCGGACGGGCGACGGCGCTTCTCCGCCACCGACGTGATCGACGTCGAGGACTACGCGTTTCTCGACGCCGACCCCGAGCCCGGCGACGTGAAGGTGACCGCGCTCGTCACCATTCAAAAGGGCTGCGACAACCACTGCGCCTACTGCATCGTGCCGCACACCCGCGGCCGCGAGGTGTCGCGTCCCGCCGACGAAGTGGTGGCCGAGGTGGCGCGCTTCGTCGCGCTCGGCGCGCGCGAGGTGACGCTCATCGGCCAGAACGTCAACTCGTATCACGCGATCGGCACGCCCGACGGCGACGACTTCGCCGAGCTGCTCCGGCGGGTCGACGCGGTGCCGGGCCTCGTGCGGCTGCGCTACACCACCTCGCACCCGAAGGACTTCACCGAGAAGGTCGCCGAGGCCCACCGCGATCTGCGCACCATGACCTCGTGGCTGCACCTGCCGGTTCAGTCGGGCTCGACCCGCACGCTGCGCCGGATGGTGCGCGGCTACACCCGCGAAGAGTACCTGCGCAAGCTCGAGCACGCGCGGCGCCTTTCGCCCGAGCTGTCGCTCTCCACCGACATCATCGTCGGCTACCCGGGCGAGACCGATGCGGAGTTCGACGAGACGCTGTCGCTGCTCGCCGAGGTCGAATACGACAACATTTATTCGTTCGGCTACTCCGAGCGGCCCGACACGCCGGCGCTCAAGCTCAAGCTCAAAGACGACGTGCCGGCCGAGGTGAAGGACGCGCGCCTCCAGCAGGTGCAGGCGCTCCAGCGCGAGATCACCGCGCGGCGGCTCGGGCGCTTCGTCGGCCGCACCGCCGAGGTGCTGGTCGAAGGCGCGTCGCGCTCGGGCGCGGGCCAGCTCTGCGGGCGCCTCTCGGGCAACGAGATGGTGAACTTCGGTGAGCCGGCCGACCCGTCTCGGGCGCGCGCGCTGGTAGGGCAGCTCATTCCGGTGCGGATCACCGCCACGCGCGCCCACACCCTCGTCGGCGAGCTGACCGGCGCGCCGATCGCGCTTGCGCTCGCGAGCCCGCCGAGAAGGCTGAAGGTGGTGGCATGAAGCGGCGCGGCCGCCCGCGCCCGCCCGCGCCCGGCAAGACCAGCCGCGCGGCCGCCACCGTCGAGATGACCGTCTCGCACCTGAGCGTCGATCCGTTCACCGACATGCCGATTCTCATCCTCAAGGACCAGAGCGGCGACGAGGCGGTGCCGATCTGGATCGGGCTCGTCGAGGCGGGAGCGATCGCCGCCGAGCTGGAAGAGATCGCGCTCGACCGGCCGATGACCCACGATCTGATGGCGAGCCTGCTCCGTTCGTGCGGCGGC
>JANWLJ010000216.1 GCA_025450955.1 Polyangium sp. (in: bacteria)
GGCTTGTCGCCCTCGACCACCATCGGCCGGTGGCGCAGCACGAACGAGAACAGCCGCTCGGCCAGGTGGTTCATCAGCCGGTGGCACCCGTGCGAATAGGCGTCGGGGTTGCGGATCGACAAGATCTCCGACGAGCCGTGCACCCGGATGCCGTTGTCCCAATCGGGGCGCCCGTCTTTGCCCGGCACCACGTTGTAGGCCGCGACCAGGCCATAGGCCGACAGATAGCCGGGACCGACCTCGTCGTAGTTGACCACCAGCTCGCGCCGGCGGCGCACCAGCTTGGACTTGACCAGCGTGTGCAGCGGGGTCGAGTTGGGCGCGATCCACACCGGCCCGGAGACGATGTTGCGCCACACCCGCGGCCCGATGTCCGATCCTTTATATCGATAATATTCATATCCATTGGAGGCCAATTCCGAGCGCCAGCCGCCGATGGTGGTGCGCCAGCGGACCAGCGGAATCCGCTGCCCGCGATATCTCGTGTACAAGGTCAGCGACGGAAAATGGTGGCGGGTCTGCTTGGTCGGCTTGCCGTTTTCATCGAACAGCGGGTCGTAGATCACGTCGCCGCGATCGACCACCACCGAAAGATCCATATCGGGCGAGTAATATTCGGGGAGCGCCGGCAGCTTCACCGCGATGGTGAGGGATTTGAAATCCTCGGCGGGATGGCTCTTGAAAAAGGCGAGCGCGGCCTCGGGCCCGTCGATTCCGAGCTGCTTGAGCGTGGCCTGCACCATCTCGTCGACCAGGTTGCGCACCGGCAGCCGCGCCCCGCTCGCGCTCTCGTACGTCGGCGGCCCCTTGCGGGTTTCGACGGTGCCGTCCTCGAGGATGTCGGCGCCCGAGACCACCCGCTCGGTGAGCACGCGCACGAACGCCTGATAATCATTTTCGAGCGGAGTGCGCGCGAGCGCATCCATCGTCGACGGGCGCAAAGACGGCGAGTCGTAGAGCTTCTCTTTGTGCTGAAAGCGGATCACCGCCTCGCGCATCGCCTCGTCGAACTTTCCGCGGGCGTGCTTCTCGTGGGCGGGAAACAGGTGCTCGCAGGCGAGCCGCTTCTCCGCGACGGGAAACGCCAGCCGCTCGGCGGCGTAGCGCTCCACCTCGGCGACCAATTTGGCGCTCTGGGGATCGGCGGCGGCCAGCGCGTCGAGCGTGGACAAATGCGCGCGGCGGCGCTTGGTCTCGAGCCCGCGGCGCTCGGCGCGGATCTTCGACGCCAACCGCGCCTCGGCCTGCGGGTTGCGGAGCGGAATCGAATTGGCCGCCTTCAGCTTGTCGTAGTCGATGTCCTTACAGCTCTGGTGCGCCTCGTCGTCGAGGAAGCGCGCGCGCAAGACCGCGAAGGTCGGCTCGATGCCGTAGAGCTCGAGGTAGTTGTGCTCGCCGGGCGAAAGCGGCTGCCCGTCGCCGTCGCCGGTGTCGTTGGCGAGCCCGAGATAGACGCTGCGATACCGGTTGGGCAAGGGCGCGCCATTTGCGTCCTTCATCTCTTCGAAGATGAACGGGGTCCAGTCGTTCGTCAGATCGATGAGGGTGTAGCCGGCCTGTAGCGCGGCGGCGGCCTCGAGCGTCTGGGTCTGGCCGGCCACCAGCACCGTCCCCGAGGGCGAAGGCGCGAGGGTCGAGGCGGGCGGCGCCGCGGCGAAGGCCGACCCCAGCCCGACGGGCAGGGCGAAGAGAAGAAGCGCGGCCGATCGTCGCATCCCACAGTTCTACCTCACCCGATCGGGATCTGAAAGTTGTCCCAGGCCGGCGTGTGATTGTTTTGATCTGCGGGTTGGTTCCACAAATAGAGCGCGGGATAGCTCTTCACCTGACCGTTTTCGATCACCACCGGCGCGACGTAGATCTGCGGGTTGCCGCCGTCGCCGCGCGTCGACGAAAAGGTGATCCAGTAAAACGTGCGCGCGCCGATGGTCTGCACGTTCGGCGACCACTTGGGCCAGCTGTTGGTCACGCCCGGGCTCACCTTGCCGCTGCACATCGGCGGATCGTTGGCCGCGAGCCGCGTCGCTGTGCCGCCGGCAGTGGGGATCACGAACACCTCCGAGCTGCCGTTGTTGTAGCTGTCCTGTCCAGCGGGCAGGCGATCGAAGGCGAGCCACGCGTCGTCGGGCGAGAAGATCGGATAGAACTCGTTGTAGTTGGGATCGCTCGCGCCCGGCACCGCGATCGAGGTGCCGCCCATTCGATTGCCGTAGGGCACGATCCGCAGATCGCCGTCGCCGACGGTGATGCCGGTGACCACCTTGGCCGCGCTCGAGTAGACCACGCTCTTGCCGTCGTGGCTGAACGACGCGCCCGCCGCCTGCCCGGGGTCGCCGCCGCGCGAGAGCACGCCCCAGCCCATCCCCTGCGTCGTCGAGCTCGCCTCGAGATCGGTCCAGATGATCTCGGAGACGTTGGCGACGGGCATCATGGTCAGCGCCACCCGATCGCCGGTCTGAAAGTGCGCCTTGGAAAAGACCGGCAGCTCTTGATAGGTGCGCGCGAGCAGCGTCTTGGCCGCGGCCGAGAGAAAGCTCGGGGTGGTGAGCTGGCCGTCGACGGAGCGCATCTCGATCGAGGCGGGATCGCCGTTGCCCGGATCGGCGCTGGCGGAGAAGGCGACGTCGAGCCCGTCGGGCGTCGAGGCGTGACAACCGACGCACGCGGTGCCCGCCTGCGAGGGCGTGAGCACGTCGTGCACCGTCTCGTCGCCGATCGAAAAGCCGCGCAGCGCCGAGCCGCCGGTGGTGGTCCAGTAGACGATCGCGCCCTCGGCTTGCACCGGCGCGATGGTGAAGGTGCCGCTTCCGCCGAGCGCGGGGCCGGAGGTGAGCTGGGTGCCGTCGAAGACCGCGCCGCGCACCGTCACCGTGATCGGTTGATCGACGGTGTGCTCGGCGAGCCCGCCCCAGGTCGTCGGATCCATCGTCCAGGTGGTCTGCGAGGTGTAGACCACCAGATCGCTCATCTGATTGGCGGCGTGGAGCCGGATCTCGAACAGGTTCTCTCCCGCGGGCGCGATGAAGTGAAAGCGCGGGCGCAGCCAGTTCTGCGGCAGGAGCGTGCCCGGCTCGGGATCGACCAGACACGGCCCGCCGCTCTGCGCGCCCGAGCCCGCCGCGCCGAACAGCGACGGCGCACTCGCCGGCGCCGGCGTGGTGCCGGTCGGATCGATCACCGGCGCGGCGGGAAAATCATTGAACACCGCCGGCAAAAGATCGCCGGGCGTGCCCGCGTCGGGATTGGAAGTGGCGAGATCCGGCGGCGGGTCGCCGTGTCCCTGGTTGGTGCCGCAGGCCGAAAGCAGCCCGCACAGCCCGCCGCACACCCCATACAGAAGGAGGAGCTTCAAGCGTTCCATGAACTCCTTTTAGGCACATCCCCTCCCGCGGCGACGCGGCAAATTTTCGCGGCTACAGGAGGGCGCGGGCGGCCTGGATGATCGCGTCGTAGTTCGGCTCGGCGCCGACGGACGAGACGTATTCGACGTGGCGCACGATGTCGTTTTTATCGACGACGAACACCGCGCGCGCGAGCAGGTGGCGGGTCGGCTCGAGCACGCCCCACGCCTGACCGAACGAAGCCTTGCGCCAGTCGCTGGCGGTCTTGACCGCGCTCACGCCCGCGGCGCCGCACCAGCGCTTCTGCGCGAACGGCAGATCCATCGAAATGGTCCACACCTCGACGCCCGGCAGCTTGCCCGCCTCGACGTTGAAGCGGCGGGTCTCGACGTCACACACCGGCGTATCCAGCGACGGCAGCGCGCTGAAGATGCGCACCTTGCCGCTCGTGTCCTTGAGCGTGACCGGCTTGAAATCCTGCCCCACCACCTCGAAGTCCGGCGCCTTCTGCCCGACCTTCACCTCGTCGCCGGCGAGCTCGATCTCGCTTGCGCCCCACTTCACGTTGGTCTTGCGCGTGTTCATGCCGCCTCCTGAAATTAGGAGCGGATTGTGCGCTTCGAAAAACAATTCGTCGAGGGATGGAGCGAGGCGTTACAGAGCGGGCGGCGCGGTCGCCGAGGCGACCTGGGTCGGATACTTCTTCATCAGCTTGTTGACCGCCTTGGCGACCTTCTCGGGGTTCGGATTCTCCGGGTGGCTCACCACGCTCGAGGCGGTGCCGCGCCACACCACCTGATTGGTCTTGGGATCGATGAGGTCGACGAAGATGGTGCCCTCGGTGTACTGGCTCACCGTCGTGCCGCCCGGGCCGTAGTAGCCCCACCACCACGACGGATAGCCCCAGTCGGTCACGTTGAGCATCTGCTTGAGCTTGACGTGATAGGAGACCAGCACGTCGGGATTCTGGGTGGTCTCGGTGAGCCCCTTGGCCTCGAGATCGCGCGCCAGCGCGCTACGCACCGCCTGACCCGCCGGCGATCGCTCTAACGCGATCTCGCGCGGCCTCGGATTTTGCGGCTCGTACCAGGAGAAGGTTCGGTATTGCTGGAGGGCCACGCCGGGGCTCTTGACGGCGCGCACGGTGACGCAGCCGCTCGCGAATCCGAGCAGCGCCGCCAGAACGATACGTGTGCTTGGCAGGTTCATCGCATTCTCCGTCGGAGATTTTCTCCTCGAGAGATCACGTAACGACCTGCGCGGCGCAAACATCCGGCATCGGCGGTACCGCGCAGCTCTGTCGGCTCGGGCGCCGCCGCCGCAACTCTTGCGCGGCCGGCGCGGCTCCGACGGCGGGCGCCGGTTGGCACGCGGCTTCCAAGGGGAGGGCGAGCATGGTCGATCTCGCGGCGCTCGACGGGCTCACCAGCGCGGAGGCCGCCCGGCGCCTCGACGCCGACGGTCCGAACGAGCTGCCGGACGCGCGCCGGCCCGGCTTCTGGCGCAGCCTGGCCGAGGTGGCGCGGGAGCCGATGACCGCGCTCCTCCTCGGCTGCGGCGCGATCTACGCGGTGCTCGGCGATCGACAAGAGGCGCTGATGCTGCTCGGCTTCGTGGTCGTGATCGTCGTCATCACCGTCTATCAGGAGCGCAGGACCGAGCGCGCCGTCGAGGCGCTGCGCGATCTGGCGAGCCCGCGCGCGCGGGTGATCCGCGACGGCAAGCAGACCCGCATCGCCGGCCGCGAGGTGGTCAGGGGCGATGTGATGCTGCTCAGCGAAGGCGACCGCGTGCCCGCCGACGGCACGGTGCTGTCGACCTCGAGCTGCCAGGTCGACGAGTCGCTGCTCACCGGCGAGGCGGCGGCGGTACGCAAGGCCGAGTGGGACGGGATGACCCGCGCGGACCGACCGGGCGGCGACGATCTGCCGTTCGTCTACGCCGGCACGCTGGTGGTCCAGGGCGCCGCCGCCGCGCGGGTCACCGCCACCGGCGCGCTCACCGAGATGGGCCGCATCGGCCGCATGCTCGGCGCCACGCCGGTCGAGGAGACCGCGCTCCAGCGCGAGACCAAGGCGCTGGTGTGGAAGCTGGCGATCGTCGCCGGCGCGCTCTCGGTGATGGTGGCGGTGGTCTACGGGCTCACCCGCCATAGCTGGCTCGACGGGATCCTCGCCGGCCTGACCCTGGCGATGGCGATCCTGCCGAACGAATTCCCGGTGGTGGTGACGGTGTTCCTCGCGCTCGGCGCCTGGCGATTGTCGAAGCGGCGCGTGCTCACCCGGCGCATTCCCGCGGTCGAGGCGCTCGGCGCGGTCACGGTGCTTTGCGTCGACAAGACCGGGACCCTCACCGAGAACCGGATGGCGGTGAGCCGGATCGACGTCGATGGGGAGAGCTTCGACGTGGCGCGCCTCGGCAGCGAGCCGCTCCCCGAGCCGTTTCACGCGGCGGTCGAGTACGCGATCCTCGCCAGCCGCAGAGATCCATTTGATCCGATGGAGGTCGCCTTCAAGCAGCTCGGCGAGACCGAGCTCGCGGGCACCGAGCACCTCCATCCCGACTGGATACTCATGCGCGAATATCCGCTCACCCGCGATCGGCTGGCGGTGATCCAGATCTGGCAACCCGGCGCGGGCGAGCAGGTGGTCGCGTGCAAGGGCGCGCCCGAGGCGGTGGCGCGGCTGTGCCGGCTCGACGAGCCGCGCGCGCGCGCGCTCACCCAGGCGGCCTCGCGAATGGCGGCGCACGGCTTGCGGGTGCTGGCGATCGCGCGCGGGCGGCTCGCGCGCGGAGAGGCGCCGCCCGAGGATCCCGCCGCGCTCGCGCTCGAGCCGGTCGGCTGGGTCGGGCTCTCCGATCCGGTGCGCCCGACGGTGCCGCCCGCGGTCGCCGAGTGCTACGCCGCCGGGATCCGGGTGGTGAGGCTGAGCGGCGATCTGCCCGCCACCGCCCGGAGCGTCGCGCTCGCGGCCGGCCTCGACGCGGCGGGCGCGGTCCTCACCGGGGCCGAGCTCGAGGCGCTCGACGAGTCGACGCTGCGCCGCCGCATCGCAACCGTCAACGTGTTCGCCCGCATCCTGCCCGAGCAGAAGCTCCGCATCGTCGAGGCGCTCAAGGCGGGCGGCGACCGGGTGGCGATGACCGGCGACGGGGTCAACGACGCGCCCGCGCTCAAGGCCGCGCACATCGGCATCGCCATGGGCGGGCGCGGCACCGACGTCGCCCGCGAAGCCGCGGCGCTGGTCCTGCTCGACGACGACTTCGCTTCGCTCGAGCTGGCGGTGCGCACCGGCCGGCGCATCTTCGACAACCTGCAAAAGGCGCTCGCCTACATCCTCGCGATCCACGTGCCGATCCTCGCCCTCACCGTGGCGCCGATTCTGCTCGGCTGGCCGCTGCTGCTGCTGCCGATCCACATCGCGTTTCTGCACCTGGTGATCGATCCGGCCTGCTCGGTGGTGTTCGAGGCCGAGCCCGAGGAGGCCGACGTGATGCGGCGCCCGCCCCGCTCCCCGCGCGCGCGGCTGTTCGGGCGGCGGCTGCTCACCATCAGCCTTTTGCTCGGCGCGAGCGTCACGGTGGTGCTGCTCGGCACGCTCGCGATCGCCCACGCGCTCGGCCGCGGCGAGCTCGAGACGCGCGCGATCGTCTTCACCACCCTCGTGTTCGCCAATCTGGCGCTGATCTTCGTCAACCGCTCGTGGACCCGCACCATGGCGCAGACCCGCAAAGCGCGGAACCCGGCGCTGTGGTGGGTCACCTTCGGAGCGCTCGGGTTCCTCGGCCTCGCGCTCTACCTGCCGCCCTGGCGCGCGCTGTTCGGCTTCGCGGTGCTGCACGTGTCGGATCTGCTGATGTGCGCCGGCGCCGCGCTCCTCGGCGTCGGCTGGTTCGAGGTGCAGAAGCTCATCCGGCTGCGCGGCGGAAGTCGGCGATGGTGGCGTCTTCGTCGAAGCGATGCTGAAAACCGGTCTTGGCGCGAAACGACGAGTCGTCGACCACCACCGGGTATTTGAGGTGCGCGACCGCGCCCGGCGGAAGCTGCGGCAGCCCGAAGCGCCCGAACACCAGCTTGAGGAGCAGCTCGGGCACCGGCACCGCGGTGCGCCCCGCCTGACGGATCAGCATCGAGAGCGGCATCGGCTGCGGCCCGGCCACGTTGTAGACGCCGCGCAGCTGCTTCTCGAGCGCGACCGCGATCGCGTCGGCCGCGTCCTCTTCGTGCATGAACTGGTAGAGCGGATCGAAGCCGAGCACCGTCGGCACGTGACGGCCGCGGAGAAAAGTCGCCAGCGTGCCCGACAGGCTCGGCCCGAGGGTGTAGCAGAGCCGGAGCACGCAGGTGTCGAGCTCGGGATAGCGCCACAAGGCCGAGCCGGCGTAGAGATCGGCGGCGACCAGATCGGACAGCTCGGGAAAGGTGGTCATCGCCATCGGCGGATCTTCTTCGCCGTGATAGAGCGACGAGTCGGCGGCGGCGCCGTAGTAGGTGTGGCGCCCGACGAAGATGCAGCGTTTGGCGCCGTAGTGGTGACAGTGATCGAACACCGCGCGGGTGCCGTAGAGGTTGATGCGGTAGCGATCCTCGTTGCGCACGGTCAGGTGGGTCACCGTCGCCATGTGGATGACCGCCTCGGGGCGCAGGGTGCGAAACACGTCCTCGGCGGCGCGCTTGCGGATGTCGACCTGCACCACCTCGATCCCTTTCGGCGGATCGGGCCAGGGGCGGCGATCGATCCCGTGGACCTCGTGTCCACCGTCGAGAAGCTTGCGCGCCACCAGCCGGGCCAGCCGTCCGGTGATGCCGGGAATCAGAACCTTCATCGATGCTCCTCGTGCGCGGCGATCATCGCCGCGATCTTCGCCTTCACCTCGTCGACCTGCCGCTCGATCACCGCATCCTCTTCGCGCGCCGAGCCCTCGAAGATCATCGGCTCGCCGTAATAGACGTCGAGGCGCACCGGCAGCGGCAACGGCGCGATCCACGGAGTGACCGGCAGATAGGGCATGCCGAACAGGCCGGCCAGCTTGTAGAGGTTGAGCACCGTCGGGATCGCCTCGCCGCCGCCCAAAAACGCAAACGGGATGATCGGCGTCTTGGTCGCGAGCGCCAGCCGCAAAAAGCCGGAGCCGAAGTGCACCAGCGAGCGGCGCTGCCAGTAGAGCTTGGCGGTGCCGCGCGCGCCCTCGGGAAACACCATCAACAGCCGCTCGTCTTCGAGCAAGCGGGCGGCGTGCTCGGGCAGGCCGGTGAACTGCCCGCAGCGGCTCGACCACTCCGACGCGAACGGCACCAGGTTGATGAATTTTTCCGCCATCCCTTGAGCCAGCCGCGGCGGCTCGCGCTCGAGCAGCATCGAGGCGATCACCATCGCGCCGTCGAGCGCGACCCCGCCCGAGTGATTGCCGACCAGCATCGCCCGCCCGCGCGCCGGCACGTTTTCGATCCCGTGGGCGCGCACGTGAAAGTAGCTGCGATAGAGCCAGGCGAGCGCCGATAAAAACCGCACCAGATCGGCCTTGGCGATCCCGTACGGATCGAGCCCGTGCTGATTGAACGGGAGCTCCAGCCGATCGACGCGCGCCACCACCTCGGGATCCGCCAACCACTGATCGAGCCAGGACACGTCGCGCGCCTCCGAAAGCGCCGACTCTAACACCACTGCCTGATCACATCTCCGGCACCGGCGTGCCGGTCGCGGCCGGATCGAGCAGGCTGCCGAGGTTGTTCACCACCAGGTCGCGATTGCCGAGCTGCCCGGTCTTGATCCCGAGCCAGTTCCACTCGATGAACTTCACCACCGACGAGTGCTCGAGCTCGACGTGGGAGATGAATCCCTTTTTGGCGAACGGCCCGATCGCGATCGCCGGGATCCGGGTGCCGAGCGGCTGACCATCGATCGGGCTCGGCTTGGGCGGCGTGACGTGGTCGAAGTAGCCGCCGCCCTCGTCGTAGAGCAGAAGGACGAGCGTGTCGGGCGCGTAGGCCGAAGCCTGGACCGCGCTCACCACCGAGGTCACGAAGCTGACGCCGGCCGAGATGGTGGTGTGCAGGCTCGGGTGCTCGGAGCGATAGCCGATCGCTTTGATGAAGGCGACCTGCGGCAGCTTGCCGTCTTTCAGATCTTTATCGAACGCGGTGAAGTCGCGCATGTAGATCGGGTTGTCGCGAAGCGCGGTGTAGTACTGAAACGGCACGTCGCTCGGATCGTAGACGCAGGGATAGATCCCGAGCGCGGCCGGGCAGTCGTCGGGCGGCTCGGGGCACGCGCCCATCGCCTGCGCGTCCTTCATCGTCTGATAGCCCTCGCCATACCAGGCCCAGGTGTTGCCGTGCGCGACCAGCAGATCGCCGATGGTGGGATCGCTGAATTCCATCTTGGTCGGGATGAAGCTGCACGCCGAGCCGATCGCGTCGGGGACGAACGCGTTGTCCTTGAAGACGAACCGCGCGCGCGCGAGGTACATGTCGTTCGACGCGCTGGCGCCGACGAGCGGCTGGAAATAGCGATCGGCGAGCGCGCCGGCTTGCGCGTAGTCGCGATAGGGCTTGATGAGCTGCGGGTCGACGTAGGCGAAGTTGCGCGCGTCGCCGCACACCGTGCTGGTGACGTACTTGTCCATCTTGCCGCCGTCCTGCTCGTCGAGCTCGCAGGATTGATCGTGGTCGGGGCTGTAGGCGCCGTTGGCGGTGTCGTCGAGCAGCGTCGCGGAGGCGCCCGACGGATCGGTGGCCGGTCCGGCCTCGCAGCAGGCGGGGCCGCTCGAGCAGGTCGGGTTCGAGCCGGGGGGCGCGGTGCACCACTGGCCGAAGTAGTTGTCGAAGGTGTGATTCTCCTGCACCACGATCACCAGGTGATCGATCTTCGACGCGGGGCAGGGACCGTCGCAGCTCCCGGCCGCGCGCGGCGGCCCACACCCGAGGAGGCTGACCGCGCAGGCCAGCGCCACCGCGGCAAGCCGCATCTCGTCCCCAGGTCGCATGCGCACCTCCGGCCGCCGAGTTTACTCCCGCCGGCCCGCCCGCTGGGGGCGCAAACGCGTCGCGCGGGGCGGCTGCAAACTGGATTTCGCAGTCGCCTGGGACTGGTCGCCTCGGGGCGGAACGCGCCGGCGCCGTGGCCGCCCGCCTCGCGAAGCGCGGTCCTCACTCGGCGCAAGCGAGCGAAACCACGAGGCGCGCCCCGCTCCCATATATGGATCGCGAGTTGCTGATCGCAGGCCGTCGATGGCAACTCCCCCGAGCGACCTGAACGGACGTCTGGTCTCGATCGATGACCTGCCGGCGTGCGCGGGCGGCGGGGTCACGCGGCGGCGCTTCTGCGCGGCGGCCGGCGCGGGGCTGCTCGCGATCGGGCTGCCCGCCTGCGGCGGCCCCGGCGAGCGGGTCTACACCGGAAAAATCGACGACTCGAACGACCCCAACGGAAACGGCGGCGTCGGCTCAGGCGGCAGCGGCTCGGGCAGCGGCAGCGGCTCGGGAAACGGCAGCGGCAGCGGCTCGGGAACCGGCAGCGGCAACGGATCGGGAAGCGGCAACGGCAGCACGCCCGACATGGGCTCGGGCCAGACCGGCGGCACGCCCGACATGGCCAAGAGCAACACCGCCACCTGCCCGAGCGGTCTCGTCAACGGCGGCGCGGCGTCGGCGATCACCGTCGGCACCGCCAAGCACCTCACCGACAACAATAACTACGATCTGTTCCTCTGCCGCGACTCGGGCGGGCTCTACGCGCTCACCGCGATCTGCCCGCACTCCGGCTGCACCGTCGAGAAGAAGACCAGCACCTTCTACTGCCCGTGCCACGGCGCGCAGTTCGATCTGAACGGCCAGCACCCGACCTCGCCCGCCTTTCAGCCGCTCGATCACTTCGCGGTGTGCGTCGACGGGTCGGGCAACGCCTTCATCGACTACAACACCACCGTCGCCGCGACGACGCGCTCCTAATATCCCGCCTCGCGCGCCAGCCAGCTCGCCAGATCGAGGGTGGAGAGAATCCCGACCACCCGGCCGTCGTCGGAGACGATCGGCAGGTGATGGACCCGCTCGATCGACATGAGCGCGGCGGCGCGCGACAGCGGATCGGTCTCGCGCAGGGTGAACGCGACCGGCATCATCAGCTCCCCGACGGTGGCGTGGGCCAGCTCCTCGACATGGAAGCCGGACCGATCGAGCTCGACGCCGCGGCGGTCGCGCGCGGGCAGCTCCTCCTCGTTGTCGCCGCGATCGAACCGCTCGGCCAACAGATCGCTCTTGGTGATCACGCCGATCGGAAAGCCCTCGTCGTCGACCACCGGCGCGCTGCCGAAGTTGCGCTGAAGAAACAGCTCGGTGACCAACTCGACGCTGAGATCGGCGGTGACGCAGGTGACGTCGGAGGTCATCGCCGCGCCGATCGGAGTGCGGTCCGCCGCCGACGGCAGGATTCGTTTGGCCAGCTTCGCCCAGCTCTCGGGCGCGCCCGGAAGCCGCGGCGCGCGGCAGGTGACGAACCCGCGATCGCGCGCCGAGCCGAGGCTGACCGCCTGACAATGATCGCAGCCGCGGCACTCCTCGACGGTGAGCGTGCGCCTTTGCACCGGACAGAATACCGTGCGCGCGGTGGACGCCGCTCCCTCGGCGCCGAGGATCTGCCGCACCCGGATCGGCAGCTTGACGTCGTGATGATGCAGCGACGATTCGAGTCTCATCTGCGCCACC
>JANWLJ010000217.1 GCA_025450955.1 Polyangium sp. (in: bacteria)
CGAGATTCGTGGGCACCGGCGCACCTATATTGGCGCCTTCCCGGGGCGGATCGTCGGCGCGATGAAGAGCGCTGGCAGCACCAACCCGGTGATCGTGCTCGACGAACTCGACAAGATGTCGTCCGACTTCCGCGGCGACCCGGCCTCGGCGCTGCTCGAGGTGCTCGACCCCGAGCAGAACCCCACCTTCCGCGATCACTATCTCGGGGTCGGCTACGATCTGTCGCAGGTGCTGTTCATCGCCACCGCCAACGCCACCGATCCGATCCCGAAGGCGCTCGCCGATCGGCTCGAGACCATCCACCTGGCCGGCTACTCCGAGGAGGAGAAGCTCGAGATCGCCCGCCGTCACGTGGTGCCGCGCCAGCGCGAGGCGGCCGGGCTCGACGACGGCGCGCTCGCCTTTTCGCCGGCGGCCCTGCGCGCGATGATCGCCGACTACACCCGCGAGGCGGGGCTGCGCGATCTCGAGCGGCAGGTCGCGCAGGTGTGCCGCAAGGTCGCGCGCAAGGTGGCCGAGGAGCGCGACAACCACAAGAGCGCGCCGCGGGTCACCGTCGGGCCGGGCCAGCTTCAGGGCTTCCTCGGGCTGCCGCACCCGCGGCTCGGCCGCGCCAACGAGACCGACGAAGTAGGCGCGGCGACCGGGCTCGCCTGGACGCCGTTCGGCGGCGAGGTGCTGCGGGTCGAGGCGCAGTGGATGGTGGGCAGGGGCTCGCTCATCTTGACCGGCCAGCTCGGCGAGGTGATGAAGGAGTCGGCGATGACCGCGCTGTCCTATGCGCGAGCGCGCGCCGCCAGCCTCGGGCTGCCGAAGACGTTTTACGCCGAGCACGAGATCCACATTCACGTGCCGGCGGGCGCGGTGCCGAAGGACGGCCCGTCGGCGGGCGTGACCATGGCGTGCGCGCTGGTCTCGCTGCTCACCGATCGCCTGGTCAAGCGCACGGTGGCGATGACCGGCGAGATCACCCTGCGCGGCCGGGTGCTGCCGGTCGGCGGGCTCAAAGAGAAGCTGCTCGCGGCGGCGCGCGCCGGGCTTCAGACGGTGATCGTCCCCGCCGACAACCGCCGCGACGTCGAGAGCATGGATGAGCGGGCGCTGCGCGGGCTCGAGATCGTCTACGCGCGGGTGATGGACGACGTGCTCGCCGCCGCGCTCAGGCCGAGCGGCAAAAAAATTTCACGCGGGGGAAGAAGGAAACGCTGATGGCCCAGGTCGATTTCCAGCACCGAGAGATCGCGATCAAGCTCGTCTATTACGGTCCTGCCATGTCGGGCAAGACCACCAACCTGCAGCAGATCCACGCGCGGATGGATCCGAGGCGGCGCGGGCGGCTGCTCACCCTCGACACCAAAGAGGATCGCACCCTCTACTTCGATCTGCTTCCGCTCGCGTTCAAGAGCGCGTCGGGGGTGACGTGCAAGGTGAAGCTGTTCACCGTCCCCGGGCAGGTCATTCACAACACCACCCGCAAGGTGGTGCTGCAGGGCTGTGACGGCGTGGCGTTCATCGCCGACTCGCAGATCGCCGAGACCAAGAACAACAACGAGGCGTTCGCGACCCTCAAGCAGAACTGGAAGGAGAACCGGCTCGAGGCCGAGGGCATCCCGATCGTGATCCAGTTCAACAAGCGCGATCTGCCGCGGGTGCGCTCCGACGACGAGCTCAAGCGGATCGCTTCGCGCGGGCAGGAGCCGGTGTTTCCCGGGATCGCGTTCAAGGGCGAGGGCGTGGCCGAGACCTTTCTCGGGCTGGCGGCCGCGACCTGGGAGTCGCTCGAGAAGCGGATCGGGCTCGGCAACAAGCACGGAATTCCGCGGCCGGAGTTTCTCCAGTCGCTCGGCAAGCAGCTCGGCGCCGACGTCGACCAGCTGAACTTGAAGGGCCTGGCGTGAGAGAAGGCGCCCTCAGCGTCGACGCGCCGGTGACGCTCGATGAGCTGCTCGACCGCAACGCGCGGGAGACGCTCGCCGAGGGCGCGCGCGAGCTGGGGGTGGAAATCGGGATCGTCGATCGCGATGGGCTGCGCCTGCTCGGCGTGGCCGGGCCGCCCGAGGTCGAGGCGCTCGATCCCGATCTCGATCCGCTGGTGTTGGTGACGGCGGGGCGGGTGTTCGTGGTGAGCGCGCTCCACCACGAGGGCGCGTCGATTGGGCGGGTCAAGGTGGCGCGCGCCGGCACCGACGAGACCACCGCGCGGCGAATCGCGCAACATCTCTTGCGGGTCGCCGACGCGTTCGTGCTCGAGGGAATCAAGCGGGCGATGAGCGCGCGGATGCACATGGCCACCGTCGAGGAGGCCAACCGCGAGCTGACCGAGAAGAACAAGCGCCTCGGCCAGGCGATCGAGCGGCTGCAGGAGGCCGACCGGATCAAGTCGAACTTCCTCGCCACCGTCTCGCACGAGCTCAGGACCCCGCTCACCTCGGTGATCGGGTATTCCGAGATGCTGCTCGAAGGGATCGCCGGCGAGCTCAACCCCGAGCAGCGCGACTACGTGCGGACGGTGATGGAGAAGGGCGATCAGCTCCTTCAGCTGATCACCGGCATCCTCGACATCTCGCGGATGGAGGCGGGCGAGATGCGCTTCGAGCGCGCGCCGTTCGAGCTCGCCGAGGGGGTGTCGGTGGCGCTGTCGACGATCGCGCCGCACGCCCGGCGCAAGCGGCTCCAGCTCGCCTGCGCGCTGCCCGAGACCCTGCCGCGCGTGGTCGGCGATCGCGACAAGGTGCGCCAGGTTTTGCTCAACCTCCTCAACCACGCGGTCAAGTTCACTCCCGAGGGCGGCCAGGTGTCGATCCGCGCCGAGGTGGGCCTGCTCCATCCGAGTCGGCCGGGCCGCGAGGCGGGGGTGCAGGTCGCCGTCGAGGACAGCGGGATCGGGGTGCCGCCCGAGCACCACGCGCGCATCTTCGATCCCTTTTTTCAGGTCGACAATTCGTCGACGCGCGAGTTCGGCGGCACCGGGCTCGGGCTCAACATCGTCAAGCGCTTCGTCGAGGCGCTCGGCGGCGCGGTGTGGGTGGAGAGCGAAGGCGAGCGGGGCGCGACGTTTTATTTTACGCTTCCGATCGCGCTCGCCCCGCAGCCCTAGGCCATGTGGAGCTATTTCGCCTCGCACCTGGCGGCGATCTTCGCGCTGCTGTTCGGCTCGGCGTTCTTCGCCGGCGCGGAGACCTCGCTGTTCTCGCTCTCCCGCGTCTCGCGCGAGGCGCTCGCCACCCGCGAAGACGCCGGCTCGCGGCGGGTCTTGGCGCTGCTCTCGAATCCGCGGCGGCTGATCGTCACCATCATCCTTTGTAACGAGCTCATCAACATCGGCGCCTCGTCGCTGATGGCGACCATGACCGCCGCCGGGCTGACCCACTTCTGGCCCGGAGTGCGCGAGGTGGTGCAGGCGGTGGTGGCGACCTTGGTGATGGTGCCGCTGCTCCTGCTCTTCGGCGAGATGGCGCCCAAGTCGCTCGCGATTCGCATCGGCGAGAGCTGGGCGCGCGCGGTCTCGCTGCCGCTCCGGGTGGTGATGGTGCTCATCACTCCGGTGCGCTGGATTCTTTCGGCGATCGCGGGCGCGCTGGTGACGATCATCGGTGGGCGCCGGCCGGCGGCGGCCGAGGGGCTGCGCGAAGAGGAGTTCCGCGCGCTCGTCGACGTCGGCTCGGAGGTGGGCGAGCTGCAGGTCGCCGAGCGGCGGCTCATCCACAACGTCTTCGAATTCGGCGACACCAACGTCGGCAAGGTGATGACTCCGGCCGATCAGGTGTTTGCGCTTCCGTACGAGATGCCGCTCGGTCGCCTGGTCGAAGCGGTCGCCGAGGAGCGCTATTCGCGGGTGCCGATCTACCGCACCGCCAAGCCGAAGGCGCGTCGTCCCGGCGAGCCGCCCGCGCGCCCGACCGAGGTGGTGGGCGACGTGGTCGGCGTGCTGCTCGCCAAAGATCTGGTCGGCTACGCACGCGGGCAGCTCGAGGGCCACACCATCGCCGAGCTCTTGCACCCGCCGCTCTTCGTGCCGCGCACCACCAAGTGCGATCGGCTGTTCCGCGAATTTCAGCGGCAGCGGACCCACCTCGCGCTGGTGGTCGACGAGTACGGCAAGCTCGCCGGGCTGGTGACGATGGAGGATCTCCTCGAGGAGCTGTTCGGCGAGATCGCCGACGAGAAGGAGAGCCGCTCGTGACCCTCCTTTGGCCCGCGTTCATCGTCTCCGGCGTCTGCCTGCTCGCCGAGATGTTCTTCGCCGCCTCCGAGCTGTCGGTGATCTCCTGCGATCGGATCGCGCTGCGCAAAGACGCCGAGGCGGGCAGCCGATCGGCGCGGCTGCTCGAGCGCTTCCTAGACAACAAGCAGCGGTTCCTCGCCACCACGCTGTTCGGCAGTCAGCTCTCGGTGGTGATCTCGACGGTGGTGATGACCTTCGCGCTGCACCACGCGGTGCCCGGGCGCGCCGAGCTCTACCTGCTGGCCGGCCTCACTCCGTGCACGGTGGTGCTCGGCGAGATCGTGCCGAAGGCGATCGGGCAGCAGCACGCCGGCTTCATCGCGCGCAAGCTGATCTTCCCGCTCTGGCTGTTCTCGATGGTGTTTCAGCCGGTGGTCTGGCTGCTCACCCGATTCACCGCCTGGCTGATTCGCCTGTTCCGGGTGCCGGAGCGCAAGCTGGTGACCCGCGAGGAGCTCGAGCTGCTCCTCAAAGGTCCGTCGGCGGGCCCGCGCGCGAGCGAGATCACCGAAGGCGAGCGCAAGATGATCTCGCGCATCTTCGACTTCACCGACACCACCGTCTCCGACGTGATGGTGCCGCTCTCCGACGTGGTGGCGCTCTCGGAGGACGCCGATCTCGACAAGGCCGCGCGCGAGATCGAGGACAAGCAGTACACCCGCTTTCCGGTGTTTCGCGATCGCATCGATCGGATCGTCGGCACCGTTCACGCGTTCGACGTGCTCAAGTCGGGCGGCAAAGATCTGAAGGTGGGGATGATCGCGCGCGCGCCGATCTATGTCCCGAAGAGTCAGGCGGCGGTCGATCTACTGGTCGAGCTGCAGCGCGCGCGGCAGGGCATGGCGATCGTGGTCGACGAGTACGGCGGCGCGATCGGGGTCGCCACCATCGAGGACATCCTCGAAGAGATCGTCGGCGAGATCGAAGACGAGCACGACGTCGCCCCGCCCGCGATCCGCAAGGAGGCCGACGGCGTCTGGCGGGTGAGCGCCCGCAGCCACGTCTCGGAGGTGAATCGGCTCCTGCGGGTCGAGCTGCCCGAGGGCGACTACGAGAGCATCGCCGGGTTGGTGCTCGAGCAGCTCAAGCACATTCCGCGCGAAGGCGAGTCGGTGCGCTTCGGTCCGGTGCTGCTCAAGGTGACCCGCGCCTCGGAGCGCGCCGTCGAGGAGGTGCAGATCCGAATCGGCCGGCGCAAGAGCCCGGTGCGCGGACCGGGGACCATCCCCGGCTGAGCAGGGTAGCCCGCCGCCAGCCGGTCGACTATGCTGCCCCAAAGATGGATCCGAAAAAACTCCGCACGCTCCTCGAACGGCTGCAAGGCGGCGGGGTCAGCGTCGACGACGCGCTCACCGAGCTGGCCGATCTGCCGTACAAAGATCTCGGCTTCGCCAACGTCGATCATCATCGTCACCTGCGCTCGGGCTTCCCCGAGGTGGTGCTCGGCGCGGGCAAGACCCGCGAGCAGGTGGCGGCGATCGTGCTCGAGCTTTCCAAGACCGGCGCCAACGTGCTCGCCACCCGCGTCGACGCGGCGCAGGCGGCGCACGTGATCGCGGCGGTGCCGGCCGCGCGCTATGACGAGCTGGCGCGCGCGATCGTCGTCGAGCAGCAGCCGATCATCGAAACCGGGCGCGGGACGGGGTTGGTGATCTCGGCCGGCACCAGCGACCTGCCGGTAGCGGAGGAGGCGGCGCTCACCGCCCGGCTCGGCGGCAGCCACGTCGAGCGGCTGTGGGATGTCGGGGTGGCGGGGATCCATCGCCTGCTCGACAGGCGGGCGCTCCTCGAACAGGCCGAGGTGATCGTGGTGGCGGCCGGGATGGAGGGCGCGCTGCCGTCGGTGGTCAAGGGCTTGGTGAGCCGGCCGGTGATCGCTGTGCCGACTTCGGTAGGTTACGGCGCCAGCTTCGGCGGGCTGGCGGCGCTGCTCGGCATGCTCAACGCGTGCGCCTCGGGCGTGGTGGTGGTCAACATCGACAACGGCTTCGGCGCCGGCTACGCGGCGGCGCTGATGAACCGGCGCCGCGAGGCGAAGACGTGACCGACCTGCGCGGGCTCGCGCTCTACTTCGACTGTTTTTCCGGAATCGCCGGCGACATGACCCTGGGCGCGCTCCTCGATCTCGGGGTGCCGCTCGAGGCGGTGCGCGCCGAGCTGGCGAAGCTGCCGCTCGCGGACGTCACCTTGACCTGCGAGCGGGTGCGCCGCGGCGCGCTCACCGGCACCAAGGTTCACGTGCTCGAAGGCGGGCTGCCCGCCGACCGCGCGCGCGAAGATTCACACGATCACGATCACGCGCATTCACATGATCATGATCACCCGCATTCGCACGATCACGATCACGCTCACCCGCACGATCCGGCCCGGCCCGCGGCTCACCACGCCCACCGCCACTATCGCGAGATTCGCGCGATGCTGGTGGGCGCGCTCGCCGGCGACGTCCTCGGCCGCGCGCTCGCGATCTTCGA
>JANWLJ010000218.1 GCA_025450955.1 Polyangium sp. (in: bacteria)
CGTCGTGGGCGAGCCAGTCGGGGACCACCACGCCCGGGTGCCGCGCGTCGAGGTGGACGCGCGCTTCGGCGCGCTCGAGGAGCGCCAGGGTCACGTCCTTCTTGGAGGGAGGCGAAGGGGGCGAGGGCGGCGTCGGTAGATCGGGCACGGAGATTTCTTACTACAGCCGATTAGCGTTGGCGATAGCCGCGCGGCCCCTTGCGCGACGGAAAGAGGGTGTCCCACAAAACGCGCGCGGGCGCGCCGAGCTCGAGCGAGAGGCGATCGAACACCGCCGCCATCAGCCGGCCGTGCGGCGGGCGGGCGACCTGGGCGGCGAATGCGTCGTCGACGGGCGCGCCGGTCTCTGCGGCGATCTCGGCGAGCCCGGCCGGCGAGACGGAAGGGCGCGCGCGGAGCAGGAGCGCGGCGCGCATGAGCGCGTGGTAGTGGCACATCCACACCATCCAGGCCTCGGGCGCAAGCCCGGCGGCCGCCTGCTCGAGCGAGAGGGCGCGGCGATCGATCTCGTCCGCGGCGAGCGAATCGAGCTCGCGCAGCGCGCCGGGAAATTCGCGCGCGAGCGCCCGCAGCCGCGCGCGATCTTCCGGTTTCTCGTCGGTGATGTGGGCGGCGCGCAGCTCGGCCATCGCCCGATACTTGCGCGCGAGGTGAAAGAGCGCGTGCGGCGCGAGGCGCAGCCGCTACTCCCCGGAGACGATCTTATCGGCTTCTTTGATGAGGTCGTCGGCGCTCGGCGGCAGCTTGACCCAGCCGGCGGTGTGCTCGCTGCGCGCGTAGATCGGAGCGGCGGGCGGCGTCACCGGCTTCGGCATCGACGCGTTCTTCTCGGTGCTCGGCGCGGGCGCGGCGCCGCGGCCGATCTCGACGAAGCCGAGCGCCTTGCCACGGGAGCGGTACTCGATCTTGAGGGCGATCTGCGGCTCGCCGCCTTCGGGCTTTTCGCCCTTGCCGAGGATCTCGGTGAGGTAGAGCCGCCACAGCTTGTCGTGCCAGTTCTTGGCCATCTCGTCGGGCTTGGTCGGCGTCTTTTGCGAGGCGAGCTTGGAGAGGAACGGATTGGCGCCCGGGATCACCACCAGGTCGCGCGACTTCTTGCCGACCGAGAGCGTGACCGCGTCGTAGTCGCCCGGCTTGAACGCGTGCAGCGATCGATCGACCAGCCGGATCGCCGCCGCGTCGAGATCGGAGATCACGCCGCTCGTGAGCACGTAGACGTGGTGGTCGCGCTCGTCCATCACGTACGGCTCCGAGACGTTGAAGGGCGAGGTGCCGACCAAGAAGGTGTGGGTGTCGCCGCGCGCGGTGACCTCGAGCTTCTTCTTCGGCGCGTCGAGCCCGAGCTCCTTCAGCTTGGCGCCCGACTGCGGGCCGAGCGCGCGCGCCGCCATCAGCGGCGCGAACTTGGCGAACAGCTTCTCGGCGCCGTCGTTGCCGCGCACCATCCGCTCGGGCTTCTTCGCCTTCTCGTCGGCAGAGAGGCGCATCCACATCTCCGGACCGCTGTCGCCCTTTTGCTGCTCGATCTCGACCCACTTCTTTCCGTCCTCGAAGCGGATCTTCGAGACGTCGCCCTGGTTGACGTCGAGCACCACCACCTCGCCGGGCGGGCTGGCCGGCGCCCGCTGCCACGTGGTGTAGGCCGCCAAAAGACCGATCGCCGCCAACCCGCCCTGGATCGCTGCGCCGCGGATGCGCATCAGGCCGCCTCCTTATTGGAACCCTGGCCCACCGACGGGCGGCGGCGGCGTGTCGCCAGCCAGCCGGCGCCGAGCGCGAGCAGCGGGGCGAGAAAGATCGTCGAGTAGAACCAGAACAGATCCTCTTTGTGGGTGTGCGCGATCGGCACGTCCACCTCGCTCGAGACCGTGCCGCTGATCGACTCGTCGCCGGAGAGCCAGCGGGTGCCGTCGAGCGCGAAGTAGGCGTTGCCGGGATTTCCGAGCACGCCGTCCGAGAGCGCGTCGGAGTCGGTGAGGATGAGCGCGCGCCCTTCGTTCTTGCCGTCTTTGGCGAGCTTCTCGCCGAGCTTTTTGTAGGTCACCGCCGCCGCCAGATACCAGCCTTTGCGCTTCTCGGCGGGCGAGTCGAAGGTGAAGTTGCCGTTCAAATCGGCCCAGGTCGCCGGGTGCGCGCGCACCGGAAAGTCGATCGAGACCTCGGGCGGTTTGGGCTTGGTCTCGTCGAGCCAGCCCGCGCCGAGCAGCACCATCGGCGCGCGCATGCCGAGCCGGCCGAGCGTGGTCACCACCGGGTGCGACGAGTACGAGCCGGTCGCGATGTTGGCCCGGTCGCTCGGCTGATAGGTCTTCCGCGCGTAGATCTGATCGTTACAGAGCGTCTGCGGATGGAAGGCGAGCCCGAGCTTTCCGAGCAGCTCCTTTTCGTCGAGGCCGGCCTCCGGATCGAGCGCGATCAGCATCCGCCCGCCCTTTTCGAGATAGCGATCGAGTGCCGCCACCTCTTCGGGCATGAACGGTTTTTGCGGCCCGATGATCAGCACCAGCCCGGCGTCGGCCGGCACGTCGGCGGCGAGCCCCTCGGCCGCGCTCAGATCTTTGACCTGATAACCCTCCTGCCCGAGCATCTGGCGAAGATCGCGCACCGTCGGCCGCTTGTCGGTGTCGCCGCTCGGAAACGCGGTGCGCTCGCCGTGGCCGGCGGTCAGGTACGCGGTGCGCTGCGGCCGCGCCACTTGCAGGAGGCGCTTCTGCATCTCTTTATCGAGGTTGGCGAGCTGGCCGCGCGCGGCGTCGAGCTCGAGCCCGACGTTGAAGAGCTGCTTCTTGGTGCCGCGGCTGATTACCACCACGCCGTTGCCGGTGACCCCGAGCTCCTTGGCTTTGGAGGGATCGAGCGCGGGATCGTACTCGTGCACCTCGAGCATCTTCGACTCCTTCTTCAGGTCGTCGAAGTAGCCGGCCACCTCTTCGTGCACTTCGTTGGCCGGCGGAAAGAACATCGAGATCTGGATCGGTTGATCGAGGGTGCGGATGATCTTGCGCGTCGACTCGCCCGGCCGCGCGGTGCGGAAGTAGGAGAGATCGATCTTGTGATCGCGCTCCGACGCGACGTAGTAGGCCGAGAAAGCGAACACCAGCGCGCAGGCGAGCCCGACGCCCGAGAGGAGCGCGTCGTAGATGCGCCCGGACTCGAGCCGCGGCGCGCGCGCCACCGACGCGTAGGCCATCTCGACCATCGCCACCGGCACCATCGACAGCACGATGAGGACCGGCCACAGCGCGGCGAGCGCGCCCGCCAGCTTGGGCGAGCCCTTCTCGAGCGGCGCCGACAGGACCGAGCGCGCCAGATCCGACTGCGCGAAATAGAACAGGAGCCCGAGCGCGGCCAGCGCGTAGAGCGCGGCGAGCGCCGACTCGATCCGGCGCGCCTCTCCATCGAGACGCTTCATGCGGAGCGCGCGCGCGCCGATCGCGGCGAGCACCAGCACCACGCCGACGCCGGTGAGCGCCCGCCAGGTTCCGGATCCGATCAGCCGCTCGCCGGCGAACACCAACAGGAGCCCGAGCCCGAAGAGCGCCGACCACCCCGCGCTGCCCGCGCGCGATTGAGCTTGCGTGGCCATGGCTACCTCCACCTCCGCGCTTCGAGCACCCGCGTGGCCGCGAACAAAAAGACGTAGGTGACGACCAGGTAGTAGACGACGTCGCGCAGGTGGATCATCCCCGACTGAAACGGCTGAAAGTGCATCCCGTGCATCGCCATCGCGCTGAAGATCTCCGACAGCGGCCGCTCGGTGACGCGCCCGAGGAGCCAGGAGACCAGCATCGCCACGATCAGGCAGCCCGAGGTGATCGCCGCCAGCACCTGGGTGCGCGAGAGCGCCGAGCCGAAGGTGCCGATCGCCAGCGCCGAGGAGCCGAGCAGCATCAGGCCGAAGTAGCCGCCGAAGATGTGGCCCCAGGAGATCTTGCCGTGCACGAAGATGAGCGCCGGCATGTAGATGGTGGCCAGGGTGAGGATGCCGAGGAAGGCGAGCGCGGAGAGAAACTTGCCCAAGATGATCTCGCCGTCGCGCACCGGCGAGGAGTAGAGGAGCGCGAGCGTGCCGGTTTGCCGCTCCTCGGCGAGCAGGCGCATCGAGATGAACACGCTGGCGATCATCGTCGTGCCCGACGAGAAATAGAGAAACAGGCTGAGCACCTCGGACGAGCGCTTGTCGGCGCCGCCGAGCGCGTAGGCGTTGAAGAGCAGCCCGTCGACGGCGAGCACCGCGGCGATGATCACGTAGCCGGTCCACGACCGCAGATAGGCGGCGAGCTCGCGGCGGGCGATGAGCAGGGTGGGTCTCATTAATTCCTCGCTTGGGTGAGCTTGAGGAAGATCGACTCGAGCTGGGCCGCGCCCTTGTCGACGCGCAGGATGTCGATGTCGGCTTGCACCAGCGCGCGGATCACCTGCGGCCTGAGCTCGGAGGCGGCGTCGACGCGCAGGATCGCCACGTTGGCCGCTTCGCGCAGCACGCTGGCTCCGCTCACGCCGGCCACCGCGCGGATCGCCGCGAGCGCCTTGTCGGTGGGCGCGCGCTCCGAGGCGCCGACGATCTCGACCTCGATCCCGCCGCCCGAGCCCTGGCGCTTGGCCAGCTCGTCCTCGGTGCCCTGGGCGACGATCTCGCCGTGCTGGATCACCAGCAGCCGATCGCAGGTCTGGCTGATCTCGGGCAGGTTGTGGCTCGACAGTAAAATGGTGTGCGCGCCGCGCAGGTTGCGAATGAGCTGGCGCATCTCGACGATCTGCACCGGGTCGAGCCCGCTGGTCGGCTCGTCCAGGATGAGCAGCTCGGGGTTGTGCACGATCGCCTGCGCGAGCCCGACCCGCTGCCGGTAACCGTGCGAGAGGCTGCCGATCGCCTGCTCGTGCACCTCACGCAGGCCTGTCTTCTCCTCGACATCGGCGACCCGCCTCGTCACCTCGGCCGACGCGACGCCGCGGAGCTGGGCGACGAACGCGAGATAGCCGGCCACCGTCATCTCGTTATAGAGCGGCGGCGTGTCGGGGAGAAATCCGATCCGCTTGCGGA
>JANWLJ010000219.1 GCA_025450955.1 Polyangium sp. (in: bacteria)
GGGCGGTCATCGGCGCGACCACGTCGGCAAAGTTGAAGTCGTAGTCCTCGGGCGCGAGGAAGACGTCCTTGAGGCGATATTGCTCGATCGCGATCGCCGACGAGAGCGACGGATCGCCCTCTAGCCTCGACGCCGCCGCGTTGGGATCGACCACCGAGCCACTGTCGTGAATGATGCTGACCGAGAATTCGTGATCGCCGGTGACGACGAAGTCGGCCTTCACCGAATCGAGGTTCACCACCTGGCCCGCGTTCAGGGTCGCCGGTGCGCCCGCGACCGCCGGATCGTAGGTGAGCTTGGTCCCGTCGACGTTGCCGACGAAGCGAATGGTCGCGGGAGCCACGCCGCCTCTTGGCCCGGTAGGCATGGTGACCGCGTAGTGCTCGCCCCAGGTCTCGACGGGCATCACGGTCTCTTCGATGTGATCGCACGCGGACGACGGATTGGCGATGCAGGGCACGCCGCCGATCACCTGCACCGGCTTGTCGGCCTGCACCTGCGAGCCCGACAGATCCGATGCAGCGGCGCCGCCGCCGACGACCTGCACGACATCGCCCGCGTTCATGGTGAACGTGGTCGTGCCTCCGGCGGCGGTCGCGGTCACGCCGGTGCCCGCGACGATCTGCCCCGTCGAGGAGACCTTCACCTTCACCGTGGTGCTCGCCTGCGTCGCGGTGATCGAGAAGTAGCCCGGCATGCCCGGGCTCGCGGGAATGATCGGCGGGAAGCCGGGGAAGCCGTCGACGCCGTGCTCGGTCACCACGCGGTAATTGCCAGTCATCGCCGTCGACGGCAAGAGCAGCGACGCATCATTGGAGTACGAGAAGCACGGCGGATCGGTTCCCTTGCCGTCGCCGGGGCACTTCGACCAGTCCTTGCCCGCGGGTCCGCCTTTGGGCGCGTACTCGAGCGCGCTGAACTGATAGGCGAGCACCGGGAGCGTCGAGACGAGGTGGTAGGCGCCCGCGGTCTTGAGCGTCGACGCGCTCAAGGGAGTCGGTGAGGCGCCGGTGTTGTCGGCGTCGGCGCCCTTGAGCTCGGGCACCCACGGCAAATAGAGGGTCACGAGCTGGCCCGGCGGCACCATGGTCGTTTGGTTGGTGCTGAGCGGACCGGTGACGGTCACGCTCGCCGGCATGTCGCCCGGGTTCGACACCACCACCGCGAAGTCGAAGATGCTCCACACCACGTTCGCGGTCACCGTCGGCCAGTAGTCGCAGCCGATGTACGATTTGTTCATCGCGGCTTCGTCGCAGGTCTTGGGATCCTGGACGATGAAGGAGCCGTCGGGCGGGGAGTAGAAGCCGTCGCCGGGGGGGACGTAGCCGTCGTCGGGGGCGCTGGCGTCGTCGAAGGTCAGCCCGCCGTCACCATGGCCGTGGCCGTGGCCGGTGCGGCCGTCGTTCGAGGTGCCGCAGGCCGCGAATGGGAGCAGAAAGAAAAGACACGCCCAATGCAATTTAATGGACATCGAACCGCCTCCTCGACAAGCGGGCGCAGCATACGCAACGCGCGAGGAGTTCGCGATGTAGGCCTGCGCCTACAAAACCTTACCGTTTACCGTCGGTGGCTCGCGCCGCTCTTGTGGGTGAGCTCGGTCAGGACGTGCTGAGCGCGATGGCGCAGATCGGGCGCGGTGGTCGAGCCGATTGCGGTGCGGAGCGCCGGGACCGCGGCGCGACCGAGGGTGTCGAGGATGAGCCGGCGCGCGCGAAAGTAGGTGTTGTGATCGGCGAGCATGCGCACCGTGTTGTTGACCAGCGTCGAGTCGCGCCGGGCGCGCGCCTCGAGGTGGCAGGCGAAGCGGTACTCGCGCAGCGCATCGGTCCACCAGCGACGGTCGAAGTAGAGGCTGCCGATGAGGGTCGCGATCTGCGCGCCGCGCGCGCGCGACGGAGCCGGCCGGGCGCGTCGCAGGCGATAGAGCCCGGCGAGCGCGCCGTCGTCGTCGCCCTTGCGGATGAGCGCGCGCACGTCGGCGAGCGTGCGCACCTGCGGCTCGTCGCGCACGCGGCCCTGCGGCGGCTCGGGCGGCGGCGTGCGGTCATCTTCACCCGAGCCGTCCTCGGCGCGCGCGGCGGGCGTGTCGTCATCGTCGCTGTCGGCGGTGGTGGCGTCAGCGCCCGCGTCGGCGGAGAGGGCGACGGCTGGCTTTGGCGCGAGCTCGCCGGCGCTCGGCGCCGACGGCGTCGGCGCGGTCGCCGATTTCGGCGCGGAGAGCGCGACCGACGGCGACGGCGGCGCGGCCGGCCTGGGCGCGGACAGCGCCACCGACGGCGACGGCGCGGCGGGCGGCTTTGTGGGAGTCGGGGTCGGCAAAGCCGGCTTCGGCGTGGGCGGCGGCGGATCGACGGCGATCGGCTTTAGCGCGCGCGGCGAGCGCGCCGGCCCGGTGGGGCGGATCGGATCAGGATCGTTGGCGGTGATGAGCTTGGCGCTCGGCGCGGCGGCGGGCGCGTGGCCGGCCAGAAGCGGCCTCACCCACTCGACCGCCGGCGTGTAGAGCGCGAGGCCCGCCATCGCCGAGGCGCCGATCAGCACGCCGGCGAGCAGCACCGCGCCCGCGCCACGGCGCGCGCTCTTATGTAGCGCGCGGCTCGACGGCGCCTCGGCCCGGGTCTCGCTCGCGCCCGAGCCCGACGACGAAGGACGTGGCGCGCGCCGCGCCTCGGCGACCTCGCCTTCGCGCACCCGCGCCTCGGGAGTGGCCTTGAGCGCGTCGATCATCTCCTCGGCGTTTTGAAAGCGGCGGCCCGCGTCGCGCTGCATCGCGCGGGTGATCACCGCCTCGAGCTCGTTCGAGATCGCGGTGGCCGGCTTGAGCGCGCGCGGCTTTTGCGGCGTCTCTTCGCGGTGGCGCCGCAGGACCGAGTGGATGTCGTCGCCTTCGAACGCTTTGGAGCCGGTCACCAGGTGATAGAGCAGCGCGCCGGTGCAGTAGATATCGGCGCGTCGATCGGACGGCAGCCCCGCGGCCTGCTCGGGCGACATGTAGCCGGGCGTGCCGATCGCGATCCCGGCGACGGTCACGTCGCGCTTGCCGTCGGGCTGGCCGAGCAGCTTGGCGAGACCGAAGTCGAGGATCTTGACGAAGTCGGTGACGCCGACCGCGTCGGTGATCATGATGTTGGCCGGCTTGAGATCGCGGTGCAGGATGCCGCGCTCGTGCGCGTGCGACAGTCCGGCCAAGACCTGGATCGCGATCTGCGCGGCGCGCCTTGGCGGCAGCGCGCCCGCGTCGAGGAGATCGGCGAGCGTCTTGCCCTCGGCGTACTCCATCACCAGATAGGGCGCGCCCTCCTCGATGCCGTAGTCGACCAGCGCCACGCAGTTCGGATGGTTGAGCCGCGCGGTCGCGCGCGCCTCGCGCTCGAAGCGATCGACGATCCCCGGCTGCTCGGAGAGCACGGTGTGGAGGAACTTGACCACCACCGGCCGGCCGATGCCGACGCGCTCGCCGCGATACACGATCCCCATGCCGCCCTCGGCGAGCGGGGCCGTGATCTTGTAGCGGCCCTGAAGGACCTTGCCGGTGCGCGGGTCCTCAGCCATGGATCATCGTTCCGGGCATCCTCCTCGGCGCCATCTGGTCGGAGCTCCTCGCCCGGCTCCGCTCGCTTTGCCGATGGCAGGCAGTGTAGCCGAAGAAGTCGGCGCGCGCTTGATCCCGCGTCGGGGATCGCATAGCTTGAGACGCGTGAGCGACCGGGATCGCGAGCGGCCCAAGAAGTCGTGGCGGGAGATCGACGCGCAGCGCGACGGCACCCGCCGCTCGTCGCCGCGCCCGGAAGATTCGCGCTCCACCGCGTCCGCCGATCGCGCCTCCAAGCAGTATCGCGCCGAGCTCGACGCGCTGTTCGCCAAGGGCGAGGTGGGCAAGCTCGCCGAGAAGCTGGCGCAGCCGGTCAGGCAGCCGCCGGGGCTGGTCGATGCGCCGCGGCCGAAGGGCGCGCCCGAGCCGCAGGCGGCCGAGCCGGAGAAGCCGGTCGACGATCCGCGCGCGGTCTTGCGCAAGAAGATCCTGACCGCGCTCGGCCGTGACGAAATCTCGCGCGCGGTCGATCGCTACGTCAAGGCGCACGGACTGCCGCGCGACTTCGAGGTGCTCGAGCAGGCGCTCGAGCACGTCAAAGAGGATCGCGTCACCGAGGCGCTACAGACGCTCGAATCGATGCTGGCGCGCGAGAAGCCCAAGCGCTCGCGCACGCTCGCGGGCAAGCTGCGCCTCCTCGAAGAGACCGCCGGCGACGCCGAGCTGCGCGCCTTCGCCGCCCGCGTCCGCGCGATGTTGTAAGCAGCGCGGTCCCTCCCAGCTGTCGTAGGGCGGGGCCTTGCGCCCCGCCGATCTTCAAAGCGAATACTTCTTCACTTTTTCGTACAGCGTCGAGGGCGAGATGCCGAGCGCGCGCGCGGCGCGGGTCTTGTTGCCGCCGCAGTGCTGGAGGGTCTGGGCGATCGCCGCCTTCTCGATGCTCTCGAGCGTCTTGCCCGCGAGCGGCAGCTTCTCGAAGGTGGGATCGCGCCGCCTGGGCTTGAAGAACATGAGGTGCTTGGGCTCGATCTGCTCGCCGTCGCAGACCGCCGCCGCGCTCTCGATCACGTTGCGCAGCTCGCGCACGTTGCCGGGCCAGTCGTATTTTTCGAGGATGGTCATGGTCTCGGGCGCGAGGCCGACCGCCTTGCCGCCTGCCAAAAGGAGCTTCTCGATGATGAGCGGCAGATCCTCGATGTGGTGACGAAGCGGCGGCACCTGCACCGTCACCACCGACAGGCGGAAGAACAGATCCTGCCGGAAGTTTCCCTCTTTGACGATCTGCTCGAGGCTGCGGTGGGTGGCGGCGATGATCCGCACGTCGATCGGCTGCTCCTTGCCGCCGCCGACCGGCCGCACCGTGCGCTGCTCGAGGACGCGCAGGAGCTTGGGCTGAAGATCGATCGCCAGCTCACCGATCTCGTCGAGAAACAGGGTTCCACCGTCGGCGCGCACGAACGCGCCCTCGCGCGACTCGCTCGCGCCGGTAAAGGCGCCCTTGACGTGGCCGAACAGCTCGCTCTCGATCAGGTTCGGCGCCACCGCCGCGCAGTCGAACACCACGAACGGCTTTTTCGCCCGCTGACTCTCGGCGTGGAGCGCGCGCGCGATCACGTCCTTGCCCGAGCCGGTCTCGCCGCCGATCAGCACCGTCAGCTCGGTGTTCGCGACCCGCTCGAGCAGCGCGAACACCTCGCGCATCCGGAGCGAGCGCCCCACCACCTGACCGAACTGGTGATGCGGGCTGGCCACCACCTCCTCGGGCTTGCCGTCGTCGGTGAGAAAGCGGATGCGGGTCTCGCCGACGGTGATGGTGGCGCCCGAGGTGAGCAGGCCCTCTTTGACCACCAGGTCGCCGACCCGGGTGCCGTTGAGCGAGCCGAGATCGCGCAGGAGATAGCCCTCGTCGGTCTTGCGCAGCTCGCAGTGAAAGCGCGACGCGTGCGGATCGTCGAGCACCACGTCGTTCGACGAGCCCGCGCCGATCCGCACGTGCGACAGCCCGAGCACGAGGCTGTGCTCGGGACCCTCGGGCGGTGTCACGACCAGACGAGCGGTGGCGTAGGCGGCCGGATCGCGCCGCTTGATGGCGATCGTCTCCGGCCCGCGCGATTTGTTCATGAGCTCGCCAGAATCCTAGCGGTCCGGCCTGCGTCGGTCAAACGCCTACAGCGGTTTTCGCTTTTCGGAGCCGACTCGTTCCTGCTCTCCGGATTTCGGAGGGTTGACGAGCACCGCGCCCGCCCGATGGCGCGGTGGTTCTCCTTGTGACCTTGGGCAGTTGGCGGCCGATCGAGCGAGTTGGTATCGGGGTTGCTCTATCGAGAGGCGACACCCACGGAGACCGCCATGATACCGCTCCTCACCATAGCTCTCACGCTCCTGTCCGGCGCCGCCGACTTCGCTCGGGTGTTTGTCGCGCCCGAAGAGGCGCCGGCCGAGATCACCTTCTATTTTCAGAACCGCCATCAGGAGGAGAGCTTTCAGCTCCTCGATGACAACGGCGCGGTGCGGCCGGAGGTGGAAAAGCCGTTCTCCTATTTCGTGCGCTGCTGGCGCACCAACCGGGTCAAGCGGATGCACCCGCGCACGCTCGAGGTCATCGCCGCGATCTCGAAGCACTTCGGCGACGCGCGCATCGAGGTGATCTCCGGCTTCCGCGCCCGGCCCTACGGCGCGCCGCACTCCAAACACTTCATCGGCCGCGCGATGGACATTCACGTCGACGGGGTGCCGGAGAAGGTGGTGGCGGCGTGGGTGTGGAAGAACTTCCGTGACGTCGGCGTCGGCTACTACCCGAAGCAGGACTTCGTTCACGTCGACACCCGTGACGTCGACGTGCGCTGGGTCGATCTGTCGAAGCATGGCGAGAGCGCCCGCGCCAAGTACTTCGCCCGCCGCGCCGACGATCCGCTCCCGGTCGATGCGCCGCGGCTCGCCTACGACGCGCCGAAGTCGACCCCCGCGGTCGCCGCGGTTTCGCCCGAGGCGCCCGCCTCCACCCAGCTCGCGCTCGCCACCATCGAATCGATCCTCGTCGAGCCGCAGGTTCGCTAAAGCGAGCTATCGCCCGACGCACTCGACCGAGGTGGTCGCGCGCGGCTGGCAGGTGAGCGTGGACGCGCCGGCGCCGTAGGAGCAGTCGAGCGAGGCGCACTGTGACGAGCTGGTGCAGGGCGAGTGATCGGGAAGCAGCGAGCGGCAGATCTCCGACGACGAATCGCAGTACAGGCCGGTGTCGCACGGAGTCACCTGGCAGCTCTCGCCGACCGAGGCCGGCTGATCGCAGGTCTCCGAGCGGTTGAAGTTGCAGAAGTAGGGCTTCTTGCACTGGCCGTTCGAGCTCGCGCAGCTCTGACCGAAGTCGGGCAGCGCGCGGCAGGTGTACTGGGTGGTGTCGCAGTAGAGGTTCGCGCCGCACGGATAGTTGGTGCAGCTGTCGCCGAGGCTGCCGGGGGCGCGGCAGACGCCGGAGGTGCCGCCGCCCGAGGTGTCGCAGACCAGGCCGAGCGTCGGATCGGGATCGCACGAGGAGCCGACGCCGGGCGGCGGCGGCGACAGGCACGGCTCGCCGGCGGCCGGAAGCTGCGCGCAGGTGTTCGAGCTCGGATCGCAGTAGACGTTGCCGAGTTGGTTGTCGCACTCGACGAGGAGCGGCAGCGTCGGGTTCTGGCCGTTTGCGTCGGTGGTGTAGGCGCACGCCTCGCCGAGCTTGGCGCGCAGGTGGCAGTGAAAGTCGCCCTTGCCGCAGTAGAGCTGCTTCACTTTCGGATCGCAGTCGGCGTCGCTGTTGCAAATATCGCCGTCCTCTTGGAACGGCACGCAGACGCCGCGGCCGACCGCGTCTTGATCGGCGACGCAGTGAGCGCCGCTTACGCACTCGTTCGAGTAGACGCACTCCTTACCGACCGGCGTGGTGCCGACGAAGACATCGGCGCAGGCGTCCATCGCCATCGGATCCATCGAGGGCGCGGGCGTGCCCGGCGTCGGGTTGCACGCCTGGTTGGTCATCTGTTCGAGGCAGGCGGCGGCGCGCTCGTGATCGACGCGCAGGCGTCCCTCTTTGACCGCGAGGCGGCTCAGGAAGAGCTCGTTCTCGAGAGCGAGCGCCTGGTAGGGAACGCAGTCTTCCATGGTGGTGTAGCGATGACCGTCCTTCATCGCGATCTCGGGATCGGTGCAGCAGCGAAATTCCCAGTCGCACGTCTGCTGCGCCAGGTTGTCGATGAACGAATCGACCTGCGCGGGATCGGGGCTGCCGCAGCCGGCGACGCCGACGATGGTGCTGAGCGCGAAGACGACGATCGGGATCCGTTTCATGTCGGTGCCTCTCTCGGTGTACGCCGATGTACGGAGGCAGCGGAACGATCTTCCGGGTCAGCTCGCGCGCGTCGTGTCTTTCATCGCGCGAAGGCGGCACAGGCGCGCGTAGATCGCGCCGGCGGCGATCACCACGCCGTAGGCGGCGTTGCCCAGGGTCGCGCGCCAGAACATCGCCTGGTCAACGGTGAGGTGATAGGCCATCCAGACGAAGCCGAGGGCGCGCAAGAGAAAGAACACGCCCCAGACGAGCGTCAATCGAAAGAGCATTTGGCGCTGCCAGGCGGCGAGCGATCGGCCGCTATAGCGCTCGGCCAGCTTCGCGAAGACGCCGCGATCGAGCGCGAGGCTGCCGAGGAGAAAGAGGCCGCACGCGGTGTTTCCGAGCGCGGGCTCGAGCTTGACGAAGAAGCCGGTTTGATAACGGAGGTCGAGCCCGCCGAAGATCAGCACCGAAGCGGCCATGAACGCGGTGAGCGACGAGACGCGTCGCTCCTTGACCACCTGCCAGGCGACCAGGACCGCGCCGACGGCGATGCCCGAGATGATCGCGGCGAGGAGCCCCCAAAGGTGCTCGCAGGCGTAAAAGACGATGAGCGGGCCGAAGCCTTCGAAGATCCCGCCGATGATCTTCATGCGCGACGGGCGCGCGGGAGCTGGTAAAGGCTGTGGCTCGACGGCCGGCATGGGGTCGATCTATATCAGCCCTGGCAATTCATCGGGCGGCTCTCGTCCTTGCGGGTGCGGAGCCACCAGGCGCCGGTTGCGCGATGCTCGGCCAAGGTGGCGAAGCGATATTCCCAGAAGATCAGGCGCACCGATTTCGGGTGCGGATCGAGCGGGCGGGCGAAGAAGCCGGCGACCGCCTGGGGATCGCTGCACACCCGATCGAGGAGGTTCACGATATAGGTGGGCGTCGAGCGCTCATAGCCAAGGCCGTAGAACCAGAGCTGGAAATCGAGCCGCGGCTGGTGGGGAGCCACGAAGTCGGGGCGGCGATCGAGCGCGCCCGGTTTGTGGCGAAGCTCGCGCTCGGTCCAGCGCGCGCCGTCGAAGGTCTCGACCTCGGGCTCGATCCGCTCGCGGGTGATCGCGGCGAACAGGTGATAGGTGCCGACCAGGCGGAAGGGTTGATAGAGCTCGCGCGCGGGCTCGATCGCGGCGGAGAGCGAATCGGAGCCGGCGAAGGCCCACAGCCCGTCGGCGAGCGAGATCGCGGCGAACAGGGTGAGCGCGAAGATCTCGAGCGATCGCCGTGCGCGGAGGGCGCGCGGGGAGAGCGCGACCGAGGATGGCGCAAGCGGCGCGGGCTCGAGGTGCAACCTCCGGCGCAGCCACGCGGCGGCGCGAACGAGATCGCGATCTTCGAGGAGAAAGACACCGAGCGCGACCGCGAGATAGCAGAAGAAGCCGTAGTTGGCGGTGGCGGCGTTGACGACTTGAAAGCCGGTGAGGAGCGCGAGGGTGGCGAGGCGCACCCGGCGCGGGCCGAAGATTCCAAACGGCACCAAAAGCTCGAGCGCGAGCGTCGCCCAGCTCTCGAAGTGATGCCACCACACGGGCAGCGCGTGGGCGTAGAGCGCGACCCAGGTCGGAAGCGGCGCGGTCTGATAGTAGAAGGTCATCGCGCTGCCGTCCTGCCAGTCGTGAAGCGGCGACTGCCACTTGGCGATCCCCGACTCGAAATAGAGCTTGAAGAGGATCAGCCGAAACAAAAGATGGATCGCGAACGAGCGACGGCCGCGCGGCAGGAGCACCGCGAACGCGCCGCACTCGATGAGGAGGTTGTCCCACTGGAAACCCAAAAAGGTGCGGCCGACGGTGGCGTAGCTGAGATAGAGCGCGACCTGGACGGCGAAGCAGAGCCGCGGGCGCAGGCCGGCAAGCGCGCACAGCGAGAGCGCCACCCCGACCCAGATGAAGGCGACGAGCGCGCGATCGCTCGAGAGCCACCAGAAGATCGTCGGCATCGCGTGCAGCGGGATCGCCTCCGACGGAGGCAGCGCTTTGGCCTGCGCGAGGAAGTCGGCCCAGGGCAGAAGGCCGCGCTCCCCGATGAGGCCGCGCACCTGGCTCGCGAGCGAGAGCCAGGCGTCGAGGAACACCAGCGCGAGCAGGCGGTGAAACAGGCGCGCGACCTCGGGGCCGGAGCCGAAGGTCCATCTGCCTCCGCGCGCGCCCGTCATCTCATTTGCTGAAGGTGGCGACGAGCGTGCGCAGGGCCGCTCGCGCGCCCGAGAGGATCGACGCGCCGTCGCCGACCAGCAAGGTGTCGAAGTCGAGCGTCTCGGCGAGGCGGGCCAGGCTCAGGCGGAGCGCGGCGGGATCGTCCATCACCGTCTCGGGAAGCAGGCCAAGCGCGCCGGGCGGATTGCCGACGCAGATATCGCCCACCACGAGAATGCGCCGCTCGGGCCAGTGGAGCGCTACCTCGCCGGGCGATTTACCGTCGGCGGGGACCACGGTGAACGGGCCGACGCGCTGCCCTGCCGAGAGCGGCGCGCCGAGGGTGACGCCCTTTTCGCGGACGAACGCGGCGTCGGCCGGATGGATCATCACCTCGGCGCCGGTGCGCGCCCGCAGCCGCTCGGCGTCACGAAAATGATTGCGGTTGGTGAGGATGATGCGCGCGACGCCCAAGCGAGCGAGCTCGTCCAGCACCTCTTCGGACATCTGCACCGGGTCGATGCACAAATTTCCCGACGGGTGGCGCACGTGCCAGCCGCTGAAATCGTA
>JANWLJ010000220.1 GCA_025450955.1 Polyangium sp. (in: bacteria)
CGCGGCACCACCTCGCGCAAGATCGTCAAGATGATCCGCAACGCCGGCGCCCGCGAGGTGCACGTCCGGATCTCGTCGCCGCCGACCACCCATCCCTGTTATTACGGGATCGACACCCCGACCCGCTCGGAGCTGATCGCCTCGTCGCACACCCCCGAGGAGATCGCGCGCTACATCACCTGCGACTCGCTCGGCTATCTGTCGCGCGACGGGATGATGCAGGCGGTGGCCTCGGCGGCGCCGCCCGCCAACTCCAAAGCGCTGCCCGGGGCGAACTACTGCGACGCCTGCTTCTCGGGCCACTATCCGATCGAGTTCAAGCCGGGCACCATCTCTTCGCTCAAGCGCGTCGTCAACTAAAGCTACGCTTCCGGAGCGCCCGCCGATGGATTTCGACACCCGACCGACCAAGGACCGCCTCGCCGCGCTCGCGGGGAAGCTCGACGTCCTAAGGGGGCATCTTTGACGTCGACGGTGCGCTGAGGCGCGTCCGCGAGATCGACGAGCTGGCCGCCCAGCCCGCCTTCTGGAACGATCGCGACAAGGCGCAGCTCCTTTTAAAGGAGCAGGCGCAGAAGCGCTCGAGCGGCGAAGGCTGGCACAAGCAGAGGCGGGCGCTCGACGACGCGCAGGTGCTGCTCGAGCTCGCCGCGGAGGCGGGCGACGAGGCGACGGCCAAGGAAGCGGAGCAGGCCTCGCTCGCGATCGAGAAGGCGGTCGAGCAGATGGAGCTCGCGCGCATGCTCTCGGGCGTAAACGATCGGCAGAACGCGCTGGTCTCGATCAACGCCGGCGCCGGCGGCACCGACGCCCAGGACTGGGCCGAGATGCTGCTCCGGATGTACCTGCGCTGGTGCGAGCGGAACGGCTACAAGACCGAGGTGCTCGATCACCAGCCGGGCGAGGAGGCGGGGCTCAAGAGCGCGACCTTCACCGTCGAGGGCGAGTGGGCGTTCGGCTATCTGCGCTCGGAGAACGGGGTGCACCGGCTGGTCCGGATCTCGCCGTTCGATGCGAGCGCCCGGCGCCAGACCGCGTTCGCGGCGGTGTTCGTCTATCCCGATCTCGACGAGTCTATAGACATCCAGATCCGCGACGAGGATCTCGAGATCCAGACCTTCCGCTCGGGCGGCGCCGGCGGGCAGCACGTCAACAAGACCGAGAGCGCGGTCCGAATCATCCACAAGCCGTCGGGGATCGTGGTCGGCTGCCAGTCGGAGCGCTCGCAGCACAAGAACAAGTCGAGCGCGATGAAGATGCTGCGGGCCAAGCTCTACGAAAAAGAGGAGCAGGAGAAGGCGGCCCAGATGGGCGACGTCCACGCGCAGAAAAAGGCGATCGAGTGGGGCTCGCAGATCCGATCGTACGTGCTCGCGCCCTACCGGCTGGTCACCGACCACCGCACCGAGCTCAAGATCGGCAACGTCGACGCGGTGCTCGACGGCGAGCTCAACGAGCTCATCCATGCTTACCTGATTCGCGGCAAGGACGAGGCGATGGTGGCGGGCAAGAAAGCGGCGGCGGCGAGCGATCCAGATACGGTGTAAATTTTTTCCGTTCGTCTGTGGATAACTAGGGCTGCTCGACGTGAAGCCCTGTGGATAATCTGTGAAAAAATGGCTGATGAGCAGAGCGATCTCGAAGGGCAGATGCGGGCGCGCGAGGAGGCGGTGGGGGCGCTGCGCGAGCGCGGGATAAACCCGTATCCGAACGATTTTCGGACCACCCATCAAATCGCCGAGCTGCCGCGCGAGCTGTCGGCGCTGCCGAACGAGCCGGAGATCACCGCCGAGGCGCCGCGCTTTTCGGTGGCCGGGCGGCTCATGCAGGTCAACGAGATGGGCAAGGCCCGCTTTCTCTTTTTGCGCGGAGACCAAGGCGAGCTGGTGCAGCTCTACGTCAAGGCGGACAACGCCGAGGCGTTCGCGGTCGCCAAGGAGCTGCAGCTCGGCGACCTGGTCGGCGTGCGCGGCCCGCTGTTTCGCACCCGCAAGGAGAAGCGCGCGCTCAAGGCCGAGGCGCTGCGCCTGCTCACCAAGGCGCTCCGGCCTTTGCCGGGCAAGGTGCTGCAGGAGGGCCACGACGTCACCGACGTGGGGATGCTCTATCGGCAGCGCTACCTCGATCTGATCGTGCATCCGGAGAAGGCCGAGGTGTTCCGCAAGCGGGCGCGCATCATCTCGGGGATTCGCCGCTTCTTCGACGAGCGCGGGTTCGTCGAGTGCGAGACCCGGATGCTGGTCGCCACCAACGGCGGGGCGGCGGCGCGGCCCTTTACCACCCATCACAACGCGCTCGGGATCGATCTGTTCCTGCGCATCGCCACCGAGCTCGATCTCAAGCGGCTGGTGGTGGGCGGGATCGATCGGGTCTACGAGATTGGGCGGCTGTTTCGCAACGAAGGGATGGACCGCACCCACAACCCCGAGTTCACCACCATCGAGTTCTACCAGGCCTACGCCACCTACGAAGCGCTGATGACCTTGACCGAGGAGCTGTTCGAGAAGCTGGCGCTCGACGTCTGTGGCTCGACCGAGCTCGAGGTGCAGGGGCAGAAGATTTCGCTCGAGGCGCCGTTTCGCCGGGTGACCATGCTCGAGGCGGTGCTCGAGAAGCGGCCCGACCTGCCCGAGGCCGAGCGTTCGGGCAAGGCGCTCGTCGACGCCTACGAGGCGCTGGTCGAGCCGACCCTGATTCAGCCGACCTTCGTCACCCAATATCCGATCGAGGTCTCGCCGCTGGCGCGCCGAAACGATCGCGATCCGCGCTTCACCGATCGCTTCGAGCTGTTCATCGGCGGGCGCGAGTACGCCAACGCGTTTTCCGAGCTGAACGATCCGATCGATCAGCGCGGCCGGTTCGAGGCGCAGGCCAGGGCCAAGGCGGGCGGCGACGAAGAGGCGATGGACTACGACGAGGACTTCTGCCGCGCGCTCGAGTACGGCATGCCGCCCACCGCCGGCGAGGGGATCGGGATCGATCGGCTGGTCATGCTCCTCACCAATCAGCCGTCGATCCGCGACGTGATCCTGTTTCCGCAGATGAGGCCGGATGAGCGGTAGCGAATAGATGGGGTCCGGGTTTTATTGGCTGGTGGCGCTGCGCTATCTGCGGATGCGCTCGCTCCGCTCGGCCAAGGTCTACCTGGTGCCGGCGATCATTGGCGTGCTGCTGCTCGCCACCGCGCTCACCAATCACTGGCTGGCGCACACCCACGTGGTGCGGCTCGAAGAGTTCCACGACGCGCACCAGGGCGCGCTCGAGCTCGCCAAGATCGGGATGATCGTCGCCTTCGTGCTGGTCGGGGTGTTCGTGCTGCTGGTCCGGCGGCTCACCATCTTCACCACCATCTCGACCTACGGGCTGTTTCTCGGCACCGGCGCGCTGGTGATCGCGCTCAGCGTGATGTCGGGCTTCGAGCGCGATCTGCGGAACAAGATCCTCGGCGCCAACGCCGACGTGGTGATCACCCGGCCGCACGGGCCGTTCACCGATTACGACAAGCTGCGCGCCGAGGCGATCAAGCTGCCCGAGGTCACGGGCGCCACGCCGTATGTCTCGAGCGAGGCGATCATCTCGTCGAGCTCGAACCTGGCGGGGGTGGTGCTCAAGGGAATCGATCCGGCGACGGTGGGGAAGGTGACCAAGCTGTCGGGGCAGATCGACACCGGCAGCCTCGACTATCTGGTCCATCCGGAGAAGCTGCGCGACATCTCGCCGCCGGTCTTCGACGACGATCTCGATCTCGACGCGCCCAAGCCGCCCAAGTCCGCGAAGCCGCAAAAAACCTCCAAGTCGGAGTCAAAGCTGGTCGAGCTCGTGCCCGCTGGAAAAAAGGAGGGTGCGGCGAGCCAGAAAGAGGCGGTGGCGCCCGAGCCGCGGCGGGTCGTGCCGGGGGTGATCGTCGGGCGCGAGCTGGCCAAGAGCTTGCGGGTGTTCGTCGGCGACGACGTCAAGATCGTGTCGCCGAACGGCGGGATCGGGCCGACCGGGCCGATGCCCAAGTCGCGGCCGTTCCGGGTGGCGGGGATCTTCTTTTCCGGGATGTACGAGTACGACTCGAAGTACGTCTACCTGGCGATCCCGGCGGCGCAGAAGTTTTTGGGCGAGCCGGGCGTGGTGACCGGCCTCGAGCTCAAGGTGCGCGATCCCGATCGCACCGGCCCGGTGGTGGACAAGCTCAAGAGCCTGCTCGGCTCGGCGGGCGGCTACGAGGTGGAGGACTGGCAGGAGCTCAACCGCAACCTCTTCTCGGCGCTCAAGCTCGAGAAGATCGCGATGTTCATCGTGCTGTGCTTCATCATCTTGGTGGCGGCGTTTTCGATCATCGCCAACGGGATCATGCTGGTGATGGAGAAGGGGCGCGAGATCGCCATCCTCAAATCGATGGGGGCGAGCGACCGGGCGATCCTGGTGGTGTTCATGCTGCTCGGGCTCTACATGGGCGGGCTCGGGACCCTGGCCGGGATCGGCACCGGGATCGTCGCCTGCCTCTCGCTCGCGCGCTGGGGGCTGTCGCTCGATCCCGACGTCTACTACATCACCCAGCTCCCGGTCCGGATGAGCCCGAGCGAGATCGCCGCGGTGGCCGGCGCCGCCATCCTCATCGCGATTCTCGCCACGTTGTACCCCGCCTGGGTCGCCGCGCGCCTCAAGCCCGTCGAAGGCTTGCGCGAAGGCAATCATTAATACCTGATCGCAGGCAACGCGACGAGCCGAGGGCGTGTCCATTCGTTGACACCGTCGGATCTGATCGATACGCTGCGACACCTTTTATGTCCGGGGCCCGGGTTGATATCCAAGGATTGCGAAAATCCTACGAACACGGCGGCCGAATCATCGAGGTGCTGAAGGGGATCGACCTCACGATCGGCGCCGGAGAGATGGTCGCGGTCGTCGGATCGTCGGGCGTTGGAAAATCGACCCTCCTGCATGTTCTTGGAACCCTCGACCGGCCGAGCGCCGGGCGCATCACCTACGACGGCGTCGACGTGACCCGGATGGCGCCGTCGAAGCTGGCCGATTTTCGCAACCGGACGATCGGCTTCGTGTTTCAGTTTCATCACCTGCTGCCCGAGTTCACCGCGCTCGAGAACTGCGCGATGCCCGCGCTCATCGCCGGGGAGAACCGCTCCTTTTCGCTCGACCGATCCGAGAAGCTGCTCGGGCGGGTCGGACTCGCCGATCGGGTGACCCACCGGCCGGGCGAGCTGTCCGGCGGCGAGCAGCAGCGGGTGGCGCTCGCGCGCGCGCTCATCATGGAGCCCAAGGTGCTCCTGGCCGATGAGCCGACCGGCAACCTCGACACCCACACCGGCGAGGAGATCCACGGGCTCATCGTCGAGCTCAACCGCGAGCGCGGGATGACGATGATCGTGGTGACCCACAACGCCGACCTGGCCGCGCGCATGCCGCGGCGGGTGCGGATGGTCGACGGGGTGATCCTCGAGGGTGGCGGGAGCGCGGATGCGTAGCGCGCGCCTCGCGCTCGTCTCGCTCGCGTTTGTCCTCGCGCTGCCCGCCTCGGCCCTCGCCCAGCGGGTGCCGGGGCAGCTCGCGGCCGAGGGCAAGGTGATCGCCTGGATTCACTTTCGCGGCAACCGCAAGGCGGAGGACGACGCGATCCGGCTGGCGATCTCGTCGAGCC
>JANWLJ010000221.1 GCA_025450955.1 Polyangium sp. (in: bacteria)
AGCGGCGTCTGCACCGGCGGCAAGTGCGCGGTCACCTTCGCGCTCGCGGTGACCACCACCGGCAGCGGAAGCGTGTCCTCGATGCCGACGGGCGTGAGCGGCGGCATCTCCTGCGGCTCTATCTGCAACGACACCTTCGAGAGCGGCACCGCTGTGACGCTCACCGCGACGCCCTCGGCGGGCTACGTCTTCAGCGGCTGGACCGGCGACTGCTCAGGCACCAGCACCTGCAGCGTGACGATGAGCGCCAACCGCAACGTCACCGCCACCTTCACTCAAACGTTCACGCTCACCGTCACCAACGGCGGCAACGGCTCGGTCTCCTCGAGCCCGGCGGGCATCTCGTGCGGCAGCACTTGCTCCGACGCGTTCGCGAGCGGCACCCCGGTGACGCTCACGGCGACGCCGTCGGCGGGCTACGCCTTCAGCGGCTGGACCGGCGACTGCTCGGGCACCAGCACCTGCAGCGTGACGATGAGCGCCAACCGCACGGTTTCGGCGACCTTCGCCCAGCTCTTCACCGTCACCGTCACCAACAGCGACATCACGCTCGGCACCGTGACCTCGGACCAGTCGACGCCGATCAACTGCGGCACCACCTGCGCCGAGCAGTCCCCGAGCGGCACCATGGTGACCCTCACCGCGATGCCGGTCGTGGGGCACAGCTTCACCGGCTGGAGTGGCGGACCGTGCGCCGGGATCACGAACCCCACCTGCAGCTTCACACTCGCCGCCGACGTCTCCACCACCGCCACCTTCGCGAACTGATACGGGCTACGGAGCTTTGGTGAGCGTGACGGCGCGGGTGACGTCGTGGTCGCCGGGCATCGAGACGACGCTGTCGGCGAAGCCGGGCTTCTTGAGGGTGAAGGTCTCGTCGCCGGCCATCGGCACCTGCATGACCTTGTAGGGGGTCACGCCGAGGCGCGTGCGGTCGTGCCAGACCTCGGCGCCGGGCGGCGTCGAATCGATCGCGAGGGTCACCGCCGGGGAGCCCGAGCCGGTCTGGCTGCCGCTCTGGCCGACGACGAAGAAGGCGCCAAGCGCGATCGCCGCGGTGAGCACGAACGCGACGCCCATGGTGACCAGCGAATTGGAGCGCCGGCGCGCCGGCAGCGGCAAGGGCGCGGGCGCACGCTCGCCGGTCGCGCCGCCGAGGGTGGTGATCTCTTTTCGCGGCGGCGACTCCGGAGCGGGCTCGGGATCGGCGAGGGTGACGCGCGGCGCGGCGACCGCCTCGGGCTTGACCATCCCGGCGCGCGGCGAATCGGCGAGCGTCTGGGCCGCCGAGTCCGAGCGCTGAATCGGGATGCCGGCCGGCGGGGTGAGCTTCCGCTGCGCAGCCTGGACCGCGACCGGCACCTCGACCTGCGCCTCGCCTGCGTCGAGCGCGCGCACCACCTCCTGCATGGTGGCGAAGCGATCGTCCGGCTTTTTGGCGAGCATCCGCAGGACCAGCGCATCGAGGCTGGGCGACAGCCCCTCGCGCAGCGTGCTCGGCGCCGGCGGCGCGCTGTAGACGTGCGCGGCGAGCAGCTCACCGACGCCGGGAAGATCGAACGGCGGCCGCCCGCACAGGAGCTGAAAGAACACGCACCCGAGCGCATAAATGTCCGAACGGTGATCGATGTTCGGCTGCGCCGAGCACTGCTCGGGCGACATGTAGACCGGCGTGCCGAGCACGCTGCCGGTGCGGGTCTTCGGCGCGCCCATCGCCGCGTCGAGCATCTTGGCGATCCCGAAGTCGAGGATCTTCACCCGCTCGCCGCCGGGCGCGCTCTCGTCGCTGACGAGGAACACGTTCTCCGGCTTGAGATCGCGGTGCACCACCTTGAGCGCGTGCGCGGCCTCGAGCGCCTCGGCCATCTGGCGGGTCAGCGCGATCGCGTCAGCGACGGGAAACTTGCCGACCTTGCGGCCGCGGGCAAACAGCGTCTCGCCGGCCAGGAGCTCCATCACCATGTACGTGTGGTCGGCGGTCTGGCCGAAGTCGAAGATCTTGACGATCCCCGGGTGATGGATCTGCGAGGTGGCTTTGGCCTCGTTGATGAAGCGGGCGACGATGTTCTCGTTCTCGGCGAGCTCTTTGAGAAGGAGCTTCACCGCGGCCTTGCGGCGGAGCAGCTTGTGCTCGCCGATCCAGACCTCGCCCATGCCGCCTTCGCCGAGCTTGGTCGTGAGGGTGTAGCTGCCGATCTCGAGCCCGGTCATCTAGCCCTATATGATGACCTTCCGGCGCGCGCTTCACAAGGGGGTGGGCGAACGTGCGAAGATGGGGCGTGCTGCTGGTGATCTTGCGCGCGCCTCTTTCCGCGGTCGGGATGGTCGAACGCGCGGCGGAGGCGATCGGAGTGGCGCCGGCCGATCTCCGGCGCAAGCTGGCAGGCGCGCCGCCGATGGTGCTCAAGGTCGACACCGACGGCGCGCGGATTGCTTCGGCCAAGGCAGCGCTCGACGCGCTCGGATTTCGCGCCGCCGCGGTCGACGCCGGTGAGGTGCAGGGCGATGGCGAGCGGGTGGTGGCGCGCCGGCTCGAGCTCGACGGCGCCGGACTCTCGGCGACGGCAGGCCTGCCCGGGGAGGCGCCGCGGCGGATCCGTGCGGAGGCGATCGAATTGCTGGTGCGCGGCGTGCGCGGCGTGAACGAGACCAAGACCACCCACACCACCGAGCGGCAGATCTCCCTCGGACGCGCGGTGATGAGCGCGGGCCTCTTGCTCACCAAAAAAGTGCAGACCACCTCCACCCGCACCGACGAGCGCCGCGAGCCGTTTCTGCTCATCGCCGCGAGCGACGGCGGCCCCGACGTGATCCTCTACGAAAAGCGGCTCGACTACCGGTTCCTCGGCGCCGAGATGCAGCCCGCGGTGTTCGCCAACTTCGAGCGCACCTTCGCCCGGCTGCGCGCGCTCGCGCCCGGCGCCGCCGTCGACGAGCGGATGGCGCGCGGCCCGTTCGTCGCCGGCCTGCCCGCCACCGGCGCCGATCCGGTCGACCTCGCGCTTCACCTGCTCCGGCTCGCCGCGCGCGAGCGGTAGCGGATCACAGCTGCAGGGTGATGCCTTCGGTGGCGAGCGCGCGCGCGATCGCCGGCCGCTCGCTCAGGCGCGCCGCCTGAGCCCGATGCGCCTTTCCGGCGCGCAGGCCGAGCCGGGTCGACCAGTTGTAGAAGACGAGCGTGTAGGCGTCGGCGATGGTGAACCGCTCGCCCATCACGTACGCTTTTCCGTCGAGCCCGCGATCGAACGCGTCGAGCTGCTTCTGGGTGTTCGCCATCGCCTGCTTCTTGAAGATCTCCTGCCCCACCGGCTCTTCGACCAGCCGCGCGGCGCCGAAGATCATTCCGAACGACGTGTGCACCGTCGAGGCGCACCAGGCGAGCCACTCCTGCGCCCGGGCGCGCGCGAGCTCGCCCACCGGAGCGAGCAGCCCCGCCTGCGGAGGGGTGTCGGCGAGGTAGCTCAAGATCGCCGGGTTCTCGGTGAGCACCTGCCCGTCGGAAAGCCCGAGCGCCGGCACCTTCGCCTTCGGGTTGATCTTCAAATATTCCGCCTTGCGCTGATCGCCGTCGTGCAGGTTGACCTTCACCAGCTCGAACGGGACGCCGAGCTCCTCGAGGACGGAGTGAGGTGCGAGCGAGCAGGCGCCGGGCGAGTAGTAGAGCTTCATGGGACCTCCGCGAGTAGGATGCGCCTCGGCGCCGGCCGGTTCCACGCTCGACGCGCGGGGCGGCTTGCGCTAGCGTCGCCGCTGATGGGTGTTGGGGAGCCGTGGGCGCGCTACCTGAGGGCGCTCGGCCGAGAGCCGCTGCCGTCGGCGCTGGTCGATCTCGACGCGCTCGAGGCCAACGTCGACCGGCTGCTTGCGCCGGTGGTCGCCTCGGGCAAGCGGCTGCGGCTCGCCACCAAGTCGGTGCGCTGCCCGGCCCTGCTCGAACGGATCGCGTCGCGCGCGGGCGAGCCGGTGATCGGGCTTATGACCTACACCGCCGGCGAGACCGCCTATTACGCGGGCGAAGGCGCCGCCGCGCTCGGGGCCGCCTCCGCGATCGCGCGCGATCTGTTGCTCGCTTATCCGACGGTGCATCCGGCCGACGCCGCGCTCCTCGCCGAGGCCAATCGTCACGCGCACGCCAAGGTGGTGGTCGATGAGCTCGCGCAGCTCGCGCCGCTCGCCGCCGCCGCGCGCCAAGCCGGAACCTCGATCCCGGTGGTGATCGAGCTCGACCTCGGCTGGCGTCCGCTCGGCCGCGCGCTTCACCTCGGCGTGCGCCGCAGCCCGCTGCGCTCCGCCGGCGAGGTGCTCGCGCTCGCGCGGGCGATCGCCGCCGAGCCGTCGCTCCGCTTCGCCGGACTCATGGGCTACGAGGCGCAGCTCGCCGGCCTGCCCGACACCGCGCCCACCCGCGCCTGGCAAAATCCGATCAAGCGCGCGCTCAAGCGCGGATCGCGTCCGGCGGTGGCGCGCGCCCGCGCCGAGGCGATCCGAGCGCTCGGCGCCGCGGGGCTCGCGCCTGAGCTCGTCAACGGCGGCGGCACCGGCTCGGTCGCCTGGTCGAGCAAGGACGAGACGCTCAGCGAGATCACCGTCGGCTCGGGGTTCCTCGCCGGCCACCTGTTCGATAACTACGCCGAGCTCGCTCACGCGCCGCTTTCTCCCGCGCTTCATTTCGCGCTGCAAGCGGTGAGGCGGCCCGCGCCGCGCCTCATCACCTGCCATGGCGGCGGCTTCATCGCCTCCGGCGCCACCGGCGAGGATCGGCAGCCGCTCCCGGTCGGGCCGCCCGGCTGCCGGCTGCTCGCCGCCGAGGGCGCCGGCGAGGTGCAGACGCCGCTTGCGCTGCCGGCCGGCGTCGAGGTCGCGCTCGGCGATCCGATCTTCTTTCGTCCGGCGAAGTCGGGCGAGCTGGCCGAGCACTTCGACGAATACCTCCTCGTGCGTGGCGACCACCTCGAGGCGCGCGCGCCGACCTACCGCGGCCTCGGACGCCGCTTTCTCGGATGACTCGATCCATGCGCCCCACCCTGCTCGCGCTCACCGCGCTCCTCACCCTCACCGCCGGCTGCGCGGAAGATGCGCCGCCGATCTCGATGTCGTTTGCGCGCGCCGCGTCTCTCTATGACGCGCCCTTTCCCTCCGACGATCTGCGCCGCCAGGACGGCACCGTCGAACTGTCCAAAGTGCCAAACCCGAACCAGGTCGACCTCATCGATCACGCGCTCACGCTCCTCGGCAGCGCGCACGGCTTTTCGCTCGCGGGCGCGATCTTCTTTCGCGCGGGCGCGCCGCTCGATCCCGCCACCCTGCCCGATCTGAACGGCTCGGTCTTGGGCGGCGCCTCGGTGTTTCTCGTCGGCGTCGATGCGACCCAGCCCGACTATCGGATGCGCCGCCCGATCGACGTCGCCTTTTTGCCCGACGGTGGCCCGTTCGGCGATCGCGACCTCCTCGCGCTCTTGCCGCTGCAGGGCGTGCCGCTTCGCCCGCGCGCCCGCTATGCCGCGGTGGTGACCGAAAATGTGCGCGCGCTCGATCACCGGCATCTGTCGCGCTCGCCGGAGATGAAGACGCTCGCCGCAGGCGGGCGCCCGGCCGGTCTCTCCGACGAGGTCTTTGGCGAATATCGCGACGCGCTCGCCGCGCTCGCGCCGCTCGTCGCCGCCAAGGAGGTCGCCGCGCTCGCCGTCTTCACCACCGACGATCCCACCGCCGCGCTCGACCTCGTCCGCGCCGACGCGCGCGCGCACCATCCGATCTCGCCGCCGAAGTCGCCGCCCGCGCTCGGCGACATCTTTCCCGACTACTGCGTCTACTCCACCACCGTCGACGTCCCCGACTATCAGACCGGCACGCCTCCCTACACCAAGAGCGGCGGCGGGTGGAGCTTCGACGCCTCGGGCGCGCCGATCTTCGACCACACCGAGACCGCGCGGCTGGTCTTCACCGTTCCGCGCGCGCCCACGCCGCCCGGCGGCTGGCCGACGGTGGTGTTCGTGCGCACCGGCGGCGGCGGCGATCGCCCTCTCGTCGATCGCGGCCAGCAGGCGACCGAGGGCGGCCCGCCGATCCAGGCCGGCGAGGG